>JAQULV010000312.1 GCA_028718405.1 Smithellaceae bacterium | reverse complement strand
GAAAATTCGCGAAACATTATACCAGAACATCCCCAAAAGCAACTAATATTTGTACCGCCCTCAAAGCCGCTCCGGACCTCCATAAACCTGCCTTATTTTCTCGACGATGTTGGTCGTCGACGCCCCCTTGATCTCAGGAATAACGGCGACCTTCCCGCCCCAAGATTTTACCTCGGCGCGGCCGACGATGTCCTCTTCCTTCCAATCTCCCCCTTTGATGATAACGTCAGGTTTCAAGTAGACCATCAGGGCCAAGGGCGTCAATTCATCGAAGATCGTTACGTAGTCCACCGATTCCAGGGCGGCAATGACATCGGCTCGCTCTTGTTCGGGCACGATGGGTCGCTTGTCGCCCTTCAAAGCCCTGACAGACGTGTCGCTGTTCATGGCCAGGACCAATACATCACCCATCTTCTTTGCCTCGCGCAGATACCTCACGTGTCCTACGTGGAGAATATCGAAACACCCATTCGTAAAGGCAATCTTCTTGCCGGCGGCGCGCAGTCTATCCAGCTCTTTCTTGAGGTCAGTTCGCGCCAGTATCTTCCCCATGCTTTTCTCTCCGTCTGCTTTTTCGATCGATGGTCGGATCGTCACATCTGAATGGCGCGGGCGACGGTAAAAACAGCCACCTGCTTCGCCTTTCCTCTCTCCAGAACACGGCAGCACTCCTTTATCGTGCTTCCCGTTGTATAAACGTCGTCTATTACAATGATCCCTTTCCCTGGGACGGAACTCCCCCCTAGTGCGAAGGCGCCGCGTACATTTGCACGCCGGTCATCTTTATCCATCTCTACCTGCGGTGCCGTGTTCCTGACTCTCTTAAGAGCTGCCGGGTCAAGAGCTAGGGATAGCCTTCGGGCGGCTGTCCTGGCCAGTACCGCGGCCTGATTGAACCCTCTTTCCCTCAGCCTGCTGACGTGCAACGGAACTGGGATGATGAGGGAATAGTCGAAAACGTTTACAGACCTCTCTATGAGGCCGGCAAGCATCTCGCCCATGACCTCGCCCAAGTTTACCATCCGGCCGTACTTGAACAGATGAATCGCATCCTTCAGTACCCCTTCATAGTGCCCCAGCGCGCGCGCCAAAAGAAAGGGCGACCTCTTTTGGAGACATTGGCCACAAAGATGATCGCCATTTCCAGGTGGGAAAGGTATGCCGCAACATGTGCAAAGAGGCGATTCGATCTCGGCAATCGTGTTCCAGCAATCGGGACAAAAACTCCCGTTTCCTTCCGGTGCGTAAATCTCGCCGCAGCTCCCGCAACGGCACGGAAAGACGATGTCTAAAACGCCTTTCAGTGCAGGAATCAATCACATACCTTTGATCAGAGATTTTATTTGGGCAACATCCTCTCCTATTTCCATGCGGGGGACGTCGGCCCAGAGTCTCTCCAGTTCGTAAAAAGATCTGATCGGTTCGTAGAAGATGTGGACGATAACCTCACCGTAATCCAGAAGCACCCACTTGCCTAGGCTTTCACCCTCCACACCCAGAGGGGACATCCCCGCTTTCTTCATCGTCTCCTGAATCGAGGCGGAGATGGCCTGGACCTGACGGTCTGACGAGCCGCTCGAAATAACGAAATAGTCGGCGAATGATGAAACTCCTTTGACATTAAGAACGATCAGTTCTTTTGCCTGCTTCTCCAAAGAGGCATTTACACAGAGAAGCACCTTTGCCTTGGCATCTGTTTTCTTACCAGCCAATAACACCTCCTAAGATAGGTCTTGCGTACGGCACCAAGTTTATTAACTTGTTGTTTTCAGTAACAGAATATCAGAATGGTGTCAATGCGAAAATGGCGCCGGGATCTGTGGTTGAAGCGGGGCAGCGATTTTGGCGGTTGTGGAGTACAGACCTCTGTGGTAAATCATAACACCCCACTTTGCTGGAGAGCGGCCCCATGGATGATGTTCTGAGACGGATACAGGTTCACGTTCCTTACGATTACCTGAGTGGCGGCTTTCTTCCGCTTATTAAAGAGCGTCGCATCAATCCGGAGATCAACTTTAGTCAGGTCGTGCTGGATCAGACCAAGAGAGAGGATTTCATCTCCGTAGCGGACGAACTGCTCCAAACTGGGTTGTCGATGACCTTCCATGCCCCTTTCATGGATCTTAGACCCGGTGCGGTCGATCCCAGGATTCATCAAGTAACCATCGACCGTCTCAAGGAGGTCTTCGACCTTGTCCCCTATTTTCATCCCCGGACCGTAGTCTGTCATCCGTCTTTCGACGAGCGCTACTATGTATCCACCGAGAGCCTATGGCTGGAAAGAAGCGTCGAAACCTGGCGCTACTTCATGACACTGGCCGAACAGATGGATACGATAATTACCTTGGAGAATACCTATGAGACGGAGCCGCGGCAAATCCGTGCTCTCTTCGACGAAATAGGCGACAATAAAAGGCTGCGCTTCTGCTTCGACACCGGCCATTTCAACTGTTTCGCGCGGTCTTCCCTTCAGGATTGGATGGTGGAGTTGGGACCGTTTCTTGGCCAGCTGCATATCCACGACAACAACGGCAGAACCGATGAACATCTACCCATCGGCGAGGGGACTTTCCCTTTTCGGGAATTCTTCCGTATGCTGAAGGAAAGCTCCTTGACGCCTCTGATAACCATCGAGGCGCACTCGGAGGAGGCGCTCTGGAGGATGTTAACCAACCTGGCGAAGGAACGCTATCTCAATTATTCCGCCGGTTGACCACTTTGCCTGTTGCCGCTTCTGCAATAATGTCCAGCGTGGCGTGAGACATCATCGGAAGACTTGTGCTAAGAAAGGAACAGAGTGCTTTCCTATATCGCTAAGCGACTGATCTTCATGGTGCCGCTGCTTTTGGGGATCACCATTATCTGTTTTACGGTCATGCACCTTGCCCCCGGCTCGCCGACGGATATGGAGACCCAGATGAATCCCCGCGCCTCTGCGGAGGCCAAGGAGCGGCTCAAGGCGATGTATGACCTCGACAAGCCGCTTTACGTCCAGTATGGCATCTGGCTCAAGAAGATCGCTGTCCTTGATCTGGGGACGTCCTTTTCCCAAGACCGCCGTCCCGTAGCGGACAAGATTGTGGAGAGGCTTCCCATCACCATCGCTCTGAACGTGCTGTCTCTTTTGCTTATCGTCGCCGTCGCCATACCGATCGGCGTTCTT
>JAQULV010000311.1 GCA_028718405.1 Smithellaceae bacterium | reverse complement strand
ATCGTAATAGATGGGGTTTTCATAATATTCCAGATCAACGGCGATAGATTTGGCGTGGATGACGTCCGCGACGTTGTCTGTGACGACCATGGATTGGGCTTCCGAAGTCAATTCGGCGAGCGATCGGCAGACCGCCGAAAGTAGCGCGACCGCAGCGGCAAGAACGATCAAAGGAAGTATCTGCCCGAAAACGGAGTTGTCTCCGGGGTGGGTGACGGCCGCGGCGACGGTATCGATAATGAGCTTCATCAGATAAAGCGCGGCCAGGGGAAGCAATCCCTGCATGACCACCAAGGCGGCGTTAACGACCGTCCAACCGGGAGCGCTTTGCCAAACGAGCTTTATCGCCCTGTCAAGGCGGAGAAGGTTTTGGACCATCTCGCTCCACGGCGCCTTTCTGGTCACGCTGATCTTTCCCTTCTTTTGATATTTAGTGAGTTAAGTAACATAGACGCAGAAGTGTTACAACGGATTTTGAAAGGAAGGACACTTTCCGGTGGAGCAGGGGCCGCATCGAGTCTGGCCCTTCAGGTCAAAGGCCTTCTGAGAAATATCCTGCACCGTCCATAGCCATCTACTGACGCCTTGAAACACCTCAATGCCGATAAGGACCGAGACCATAGCAGCCGCAGGCGGGAAAAGAGACACAAGTGCCGGCCATCCACCGCCAAGGGCAATGACTTGGGCTATGCCGTCGACCAGTGTTTTGGTAAGATAAACGGAGGCCACAGGCAGCAGTCCCTGTGCCACTTGCAACACCAGCCAGGCGACAGTCAGACCGCCCGCGGCACGATAGACCAACCCAACGGCCTTCGAGAGATAAGGCGTCTGAGATTTGATGCGTAAGATCCCTGGGGAGTTGTTTAATCATTCGTACCGTGTCGCCAAGTTGGGTCTTCCTAATCGACATGCATCGATACTACTTTTTCATGAAAAAGTCGAGACGACTGTGTATTGATGGTAACCTTGGGCACCGGTCAGGATCTTGTCTCCGCAACGGAGCCAGGCGTGCGCCGCCAGTCTTTCGGGGTTTGTTCTATCCTTTATGACGCCAAGGTAGAGCGTACCGGGGATATGGCGCCAGCTCAGCATCCACTTCGCCGCCACGGCCTGCGGGAGGCAGACGCTTTCCCATGGCGTATAGTTTGCCGCCGACAATACAGCTCGACCGATCATGCGGGCGCGTTGCGCATCCGCAGGATTCAGATCCAGTGACGTCTCCGTCATGTGTTTGCCCAAGGACTTGGCGATCCAGCTAAAGGGCAGCGTCGAGACAGCGAAGCGGGCGATGCCTAAAAGAAAACAAGCTTCCGTCAGCAGCATCTTTTCCGCACGGTTCCGGCGATGCCATTTTGTCGAAAGGTCCTGCAAGTATTTGAACCATGATATCCTGCGCGCATTCATAGGCACTCAATTTTAGCCAACGTCAGGCGGAATGATCTGCGACTGGAAACGGTGATAGATGGAGTCCACTTTGTCACCGAGGGCGGCCGAGCGGTCACATGCTGCCATCCAGCGCTCGGCCATCTGCTGACGGGTTCTTTGATCGGAGCCGTCGGCCAACTCTGCCAGCCAACGCCCCGCCCTTTCGAGCTCTTCACTAGTACGCAAGGGGAGACGGTCGGAGACGCGTGCGAGGGCGAGGTAGTCCGCGAGCGGCGTCTGGGGATACATTTCGTAAAAGTATCGAAACCGGTACTTCTGAAGATCCTGTTGAATCTCCGTTCGTCTAATAACACTGGCTTGACCTCCGTGCCTTCGATAACGCAGAAGAACTTGAGGGGTGTTTCCTAGACGATAGTGTGTGACCAAACGAGAGAAGAGCTCGTAATCGTCAAACACGCAATTTGCCGCGTAAAGATTGTCTTTGAGGATGGTCGATCGAACGATGATCGTCGGGTGCAGCATAGGGCAACGAAAAAGGAATTCCCTTTCGATCGTTTTATGGTCTTCTGGAAACCATAAGATTGGACCCTCCGCGCCGAAAGTTTCCACTTGGCCTCCGCAGACGTCAAGACCTCTATGGTCCGCCCAAACGAGGGACATGGCAAGGCGTTCTGGAAGCGCTATATCATCGCTTTCCATCCTGGCAATCCACTGCCCCTCCGCGATACGGACGCCGTCGTTCATGGCGCCGGTGTAGTCTGGTTGATTATTGAAGATTATCCTTACGCGTTTATCTTGTTTGGCATAAGCGGCAATGATGTCCCGGGATCCATCCGTCGAACCGTCATCGACGATGATGAATTCGAAGTGGGAGTAAGTCTGCCCGAGGATGGACTCGATAGAGTCCGCGAGGAAGTTGACGCGATTATAGACGGGCATGACAACGGAAACGAGAGGATGGGAGACAACTTGAATGTGGGGATTATTCCTGATCATGCGTTGTGCATCACCTCGCGTTGGTTCCGCCCTCTTCCCGACCGGAACAGGGCGTCTTCTCTGATGGTAGAGGCATTGACCTCTAAGGTGTCTAAACTATCGGGGAGCCAGACTCTACACACCGGAATTGTTCGGGCGATTTGAGCGCTGAGTTTCAGAGTCTCTTCCGGCTCTCTGGAGAGCCAACCCTTACCGTAGAGGTGTTTACTGAGATCCAGACAGGCCCGAGCCGGGGCATAAGGAAGTATTAGGGGGGCCTCTATATCGGACCTGCGGCCGGCGATGAGATATACGCCCTGCAATGGCGCCTGGGCCCGTTGGAATCCTCCGTTGAGAAACCTCGTATCAAACCACTGCTCCTCAGTGCGGCCGGAGATTGGGAAGACGGGTTGTAGCATCTGCGGGGGGATTCCCAGACGGTAAAAAGTTTGCGGGGAGAGTTTCAGGAGCGGATGTCCCGGCAAGACGTTTGCTCCTTCCCCTGTAATTGACAGGGGAGCCAGGTCATCACAGAGGAGAGACGCCCCGCCCTTGATCAGGCCAGCGATCAACGTTGATTTTCCCGCTTCGGCATGGCCCGCGATGAGTGTTGCCCTGCCGTCGATGACGACGGCACTGGCGTGCAAGATGGGGATGTTTCGCAGGTGCAATATCGCCGCCAAGGCCGGTCCCAGGATGGCCGTCAAGAAATCTGGCCAGTCGAAAGGACTGCGGTGGCTAACGGTGACGGCAGACCCATCCGGTGCTATCATGAACTCCAGGAATTGCCCGTCCGGGGTACTGT
>JAQULV010000310.1 GCA_028718405.1 Smithellaceae bacterium | reverse complement strand
AACTCGTCGAGGTTTGTCCAGGTGAGCTTCTGCCCGAGGGTTTCGGCGATGCCTTCGATCCAGCGCCAGGAATCCGTGACGGCGCCATGCTTGGGCATCACCGGGAAGAAGCGCTGGGCCCTGCCTTCGCTGGAGATAAGCGTGCCGGACGTTTCGGCGAAGCTCGCCGCGGGAAGGACGGTCCTGGCCCGTGCCGTCGTGGGAGTTTCGCTGTGGTCGATGGCGACGGCGTGTCCTGCCCGCTCCATGATGGCGGAGGCTGCGGCAGGAGGGAGACGTCGAAAGAGATCGTTTTCCAGGATGATAAGGACGGAAGGCTCCTCGCCTTCCGCAAGGTCTTCCAGAGGTTTTCCTTGCAGCAGCGCCGTTCCCATGCTGTTGCACTCCGGAAGCGCCAGGTGGAACAGCGGCTCTCTTCCCGCCGTGTGCAACGCGGAAGCGATATTGGCCGCCGCCTTGATGACGTTCTCCTCGCCCAAGGAAACACCTGAGATGACGACGGGGCGCTTGGCGTCGAGAAGACCGCGGGCGATATCGGTCGCCGCCGCTCTTATTTCTGCAGGCACGTTTTCCGGAGACGGTGCCACGGGGGAGATCGTGTGGGCAACGGCGTAGCCGAGCTGTGCGGTCTCTGCGGGAGAGCCGCGCCGGATGAGACTCGCCAGGGGATCCAGGTTGGTGGCGGACGACGCCGCGATGAAAAAGGGCCCCCGTTCGTCCTGGATCGCCTCCCGCCGGGCGCCATCGTCCCAGGGAGGGATGTGCAGGCCGGCTGCGGTCTGGGTGGGCTTCTGACGCGCGGTGCTCTGGAGGGCAAGGGCGAGACGGGGGGCGGTGTTCACAACGTCTTCACCCAGGATCAAACAGGCGTCGGCTTTCTCCACGTCGCTTACAGAAGCGATTTGGGCCGGGCTTTCGCTGATGATCTTCAAGGCCAGCGCTGTGAGGGCGTGATCGCGCGCGGAAAGGCCGCTATAGAAGTTGTCAGCGCCCACCAATTGCCGAAGGGCGAAGTTGGCCTCGAGCGACGCGCGCGGGGAACCGATTCCAACAATCCTACCCGACGATGCGGCGCTCGCAATGACCGCCGTCATCTCGTTGCCACTTCCCGAAGGAACGGCTAAGCTGCGGGCTTTCCGGATGCGGTCGGCGGCGTTCACGAATTCGTAGCCGTAGCGTCCCCGGTCGCAGAGGAAATGTCTGTTCACTTCGTCGTGGTAGCGGTTCAAGACCCGGCGCAGCATCCCGTAACGTTCGCCCGCGATGATGTTGCAGCCGAGACCGCAGTGAACGCAGAGCGTTGGCGCCGTCTGGAGGTCCCATTTGCGTGTGTAATGCCGGCGGAAGGTCTTGTCCGTGAAAACCCCGGTAGGACAAATCTCGACGAGGTTTCCCGAAAATTCGCTCTCCAGCGTTCCGTCCTCGTGGCGCCCGAAGTAGACGTTGCCGTGGGAGCCGAAGACGTTGAGGTCTCTGCCGCCCGCATAGTCGTGGTAGAACCGGACGCAGCGGTAGCACTGGATGCAGCGGTTCATCTCGTGGTAAACGAAAGGCCCGAGCTCCTGGTTGACATGGGTCCGTTTGGGGAAGCGCGTGCGTCGGTATGTGTGGCCTGTGAGCACCGTCATATCCTGGAGGTGGCATTCTCCGCCTTCGTCGCAGACGGGACAGTCGTGGGGATGGTTCAGCATGAGCCATTCGATGTTGCGGCTCCGGAATGCCCTTGCCTCGGGATCGTCGATGGACAGGCGCGTTCCGTCCGTAGCGGGCGTCATGCAGGACATGACGATGTGTCCCTCAAGGTCTTTTTCATCATGGAAGACCTTCACCGCGCACTGGCGGCAGGCGCCCACGGAGTGCAACGCGGGGTGCCAGCAGAAGAAGGGGATGTCGAAACCCAGGGCAAGGCAAGCCTGCAGGAGGTTCTGGTTCTCCTCGACCTCGTAGGGCCTACTGTCAATGTAGATCACACCCACACTTACCTCCAGGGACAGCGTCCTTCCTTGATGTGGCGCTCAAAGTCTTCCCGAAAGAATCTGAGCGCGCTCTGCAGGGGCTCCACAGCGCCGGGGGCCAGGGCGCAGAAGGTGTGTCCCGGTCCCAGCAGACGGCAGTGCTCCTCCATGATCTCCAGGTCTTCTGTTCTTCCTTTTCCCCCTTCCAGGGCGGTAAGGAGTTGCACGAGCCAGTTAAGCCCTTCCCGGCAGGGCGTGCACCAGCCGCAGGATTCGCGGGCGAAGAATCTCACCATGTTCAAGACCATCCCCACCGGGCAGGTCTTGTCGTCCAGGATGATCATCGTCCCCGTCCCTAGGCGGCTTCCCGCCCGCTCGCAGGAGGCAAAATCCATGGGGATGGCAAGGTGCTCCGGCAGCAGAAAATCGGTCGAGGCCCCGCCGGGGATGATTCCCCGGAGTTTGAACCCCGGCTTCATTCCCCCGGCGTACTCCTCCACGATCTCGCCGATCGGTGTTCCCATGGGGAGCTCCCAGGACCCGGGGGCGTTCACGCGTCCGCTGACCCCGTAGATCTTCGTGCCGCCTTCGTCGCAGAGGCTGAGTCCCTGAAACCAGGCCGATCCCCCCGCGACGATGAGGGGGATGTTGGCCAGGGTCTCGGCATTGTTAACGACGGTCGGTCTTCCCCAGAGCCCCAGCACCTGCGGGAAGGGGGGCTTGGCGCGAGGGATGCCTCTTTTCCCCTCCAGGGCGTTGAGCAACGCCGTTTCCTCGCCGCAGATATAGCGCCCGGCGCTGGTGTGGATCTTCATCTCCAGGCTGAAGGAGCTGCCCATGATGTTCTTCCCCAGGTAGCCCTTGCGATACGCCCCTTCGATGGCGCGCTCAAGCCGCGCGGCCGATTCCAGATAAGACCACCGGAGGAATATGTAGGCCCTTTCCGCCTCGATGGCGTAGGCGCCGATGATCAGTCCCTCGACGATGCGGTGCGGGTCGCCTTCCATGAGGAAACGGTCCTTGAAGGAGCCGGGCTCCATCTCGTCGGAATTGGAGATGATGTATTTCGGCCGGGGTGCATCATCGCCCATGGGGACGTAGCTCCACTTCTCGCCGGTGGGGAAACCCGCCCCGCCGCGTCCTTTGAGTCCCGAGGCCGCAACCTCCCGCTGAATATCCAAGGGACTCATCTGGAAGAGCGCCTTGCGCAGGGCCAAGT
>JAQULV010000309.1 GCA_028718405.1 Smithellaceae bacterium | reverse complement strand
GTCTGGATAACCAGGCAGATCCATCAGAACATCGTCGCCGTCGCCAGCCTGAAGGACTTAGCCGGCATCAGCATCGTTTCCGGATGCGAGCCGGCCGCCGACACGGTGGACAAAGCGGCCCAGGAGGGTATCCCCCTTCTCGTCTCCGAGCTTCCCGCCTTTGAGTTGGTAGGCAAGGTCTATGACCTGCTTACCGCCAAGGTAGTAACGTAAATATAGGACAAGGAAAAGACCATTTACGAATGGTCTTTTTTTTGGGGTGAACATTCCATGCTGCAGGCATTTCGTTGTGATCTTCACGTTCACACCTGTCTTTCACCCTGCGCCGAACTGGACATGTACCCCAGGGCGATCGTGGCGAAGGCCCGGGAAAAGAATCTGGACGCGATTGCCATTTGTGATCACAACGCCTCGGAGAACGTTCCCTACGTCCTTGCTCTCGCGGCAGAGACGGGGCTTAAGGTTTTTCCAGGCATGGAAATAACGAGCGCGGAAGAGGTTCATGTGCTCGCCATCTTTGAAAACATGACGGAACTCAGTGCGCTTCAGAAGGAGATCTACAACCACCTGTCCGGCAAGAACGATGAGAATGTCTTCGGCTGCCAGGCGATCGTCAACGAGCTTGATGAAGTCGAAGGTTTCAATGAGAGGCTTCTCATCGGGGCCACGGAGTTTCCCTTGCGGAAGATCATCGATCTGATCCACGGCTTGGGCGGGCTTGCCGTTGCCTCCCACATCGATCGTGAGGCCTTCGGTATCATCGGCCAGTTGGGATTCATCCCGCCGGAGACGCCCCTTGACGCCTTGGAGATATCGAGCGCGCTCGGCGTTAAGAAGGCGAGGCAAGTCTATCCGGAACTCGCTTCCTTTGCCTTCGTAGCTTCCTCGGACGCCCACTTACTCAGCGAGATCGGAAGCGCCGTGAGCCGCATCCATATGGCCAAGGCGACGATCTCGGAGTTGAAAATGGCCTTCGCCGGGATCGACGGACGCTTTGTCGAGGGATAGATGCTGGAGCTGGCGCTGCATATCCTCGACATCGCCGAGAACTCCGTGCGGGCCGGGGCAAAGACGGTGAACATCACGATCGAGGAAGACGTGGCCGAGGACCGGCTCACGCTGACCATCGCCGACGACGGTCGGGGGATGGACGAGGCGACCTGCCGTAAGGCCCTCGATCCCTTCTTCACATCGAAGAAGGTGCGGCGTGTAGGGCTGGGACTTCCCATGCTGTCTCAGGCAGCCGAACGAACGGGCGGTTCGCTGGAGTTGAGATCAAAGGAGGGCGAAGGCACGACCGTCAGGGTTGCCTTCGGGCTTAGTCACATCGATCGCCAGCCCTTGGGCGACGTCGCCGGGGCGATCATGATCCTGATCGCCGGCAACGCCGGCTGCGATTTCGTCTACCGGCATCGCCGGGGAAGCGGGTTGTTTGAACTGAATACGAGAGAGATCAGGGATGAGATAGAAGACGTCCCCATCGGCCATCCCGAGGTGTTGAAGCTGATCAGGGACAATATTTACGAAGGTTTGAAAGAGATAGGCGCAAGTGCGTAAAAAATTTTGATCTATGCGAAGGAGGATTAGATGAAAGTGGGAACCGATGAACTGTTAAAGGACTTTACACCTGAGCAGGTCAAGAAGCTTGACGAGATCATCGCCAAGCACAAGGGCAAGCCGGGTGGACTGATCCCCGTTCTGGAAGAGGCGCAGGTGGCCTTGGAGTACCTGCCCATCGGTGTCCAGAAGAGGATCGCCGAGGGGTTGAACCTCCCCCTGGCCCGCGTCTACGGCGTGGTGACCTTCTACTCGTTTTTCACCATGACGCCGCGCGGCAAGCATACCGTCCGCGTGTGCCTGGGAACGGCCTGCTACGTCCGCGGCGGCAAGGCCATCGCCGAGAAGATCGAGAAGGAATTCGGGGTCAAGGAAGGCGAAACGACCCCCGATCGGATGTTTACCTATGAAGCGATCAGGTGCTTGGGCGCCTGCGGTCTGGGCCCGGTAGTCGTCGTTGACGACGACGTCCATGGGCGCGTGAAACCCGGCAAGGTAAAAGACATTCTCAGCCAATACAAATAAGATGAGGTTATAGACATGGCAAAACTCAAGATTGAAGACTTAAAAAAGATCAAAGAAAAGGTCCATGCTGAAACCGCCTTGCGGGACGGCTCGCGCCGTGTGAAGGTGACCGTGCACATGGGCACCTGCGGAATCGCTTCCGGGGCAAAGCAGGTTATGGATACGCTGATGGCCGAAATCGCCGAGGCTAACGTCACGGATGTCGTTGTGACTACCTCCGGTTGCATGGGACTGTGCAGTCGGGAACCTCTGGTAACGGTGGAAGTCCTGGGACGGGACCCCATCAAGTATGAGTACGTCAACCCCACCAAGATGCGCCAGATCTTCAAGCGGCACATCCTGGAGGGTGAGGTACAGATCCCCTTCGTTCTGGCCAGAGGGGCGGAGATCGTTAAATAACGTGACGAACGCAAATCGATAATACATCTAAGGAGGATGTTATCCAGATGAAAATGTTTCGCGCACATTTGTTGCTCTGCGGAGGAACAGGCTGTCATGCCTCTGGAAGCCTTGCTGTCAAGAATGCTCTCGTAGCAGAGCTTGAGAAAAGAGGCCTTTCAGATGAAATCAAGTTAGTGGAAACGGGTTGCAATGGCTTCTGTGCCATGGGCCCCATAATGGTGGTTTATCCCGACGGAGTCATCTACATGACGATGAAGGCCGAGGATATCCCCGAGCTGGTGGAAGAGCACCTGGTCAAGGGTCGTGTCGTCGAGAGACTCCTCTACAAGGAACCGACATCCGATCAGATCATCCCCACCATGCAGGATATCCCCTTCTTCGCGCTGCAGGAACTCCGCGTACTGAGAAACCGCGGTCTGATCGACCCCGAGAGGATCGAGGAATACATCGCTCGCGACGGTTACGCAGGTATGGCCAAAGCCTTAACCGAGATGACCTCCGAGCAGATCGTGAAAGAGGTCTTGGACTCCGGCCTCCGCGGACGCGGCGGCGCCGGTTTCCCCACGGGTCTCAAATGGAAGTTCGCCGCCCAGTCCAAGAGCGACGTGAAGTACGTCCTTTGTAACGCCGACGAGGGCGACCCCGGCGCGTTCATGGACAGAAGCGTTCTGGAAGCCGATCCCCACGCCGTTTTG
>JAQULV010000308.1 GCA_028718405.1 Smithellaceae bacterium | reverse complement strand
AGGCTCTGTGACGGTGCGAAACCGTGTGGTTCTGCCTCCCCTGGAAGTGGGGATGGCCAATTTTGACGGAACCCCCTCGGAACAGCTCGTCGCCTACTACGAAGAGAGGGCGAAAAACGGCCTCGGACTCCTGATCACCGGCATCACGCGCGTCAATGAATACCATGGCGCGGGCCTGCCGCGCCAGCTGGCCATGACGTCCGACCGGCACATCGAACCCTTTGCCCGCATGGTCGAACGGATTCACCGTCACGGCACGAAAATTTTCTGCCAGCTGCACCACCCCGGCCGTCAGAGCAATTCACTGATGATCGGATCCTGGCCTTTGATGGAACGGATCGGCCGTTTTTGGCCGGGATACTGGAAACATTTCTTCCGGCTGGTTCCCGCGGCGGAGAAATTTGCCAAAACCGGCTTGGTGCCGTCTGTCGTGGCGCCTTCGGCCGTCGCCTGTGAATATTCCAAACAGAAAACCAGGGCTTTGTCGAACCGGGAAGTCCGAAGCCTGGTGGGCGACTTTGTCCGGGCCGCACGACGCGTTCAGCTTGCAGGCGGCGACGGCGTGGAACTGCACGCCGCTCACGGCTATCTCATCCAGCAGTTTTTGAGCCCCCACACCAACCGCCGAACGGACGAATACGGCGGGTCCTTCGAAAACCGCATGCGGTTCATCCTGGAAATCACAAGCGGCATCCGCGCCGCCTGCGGAAAGGATTTTCCGATCGTCGTCCGCCTGGCGGTGGACGAATATTACCGGTGCATCGGCAAGCCCGGGCAGGGCATAGAACTGGCTCTGGGGGTGGAGATGGCAAAGCGCCTTGAACAGGCGGGCGTTGACGCCATCGATGTCTCCTCGGCCAATTATGAAACCATGAACTACTGGCTGGAGCCCGCCTCCTTTGAACCGGGATGGCGCAAGAACCTGGCCCGGGCCGTAAAGGAAAAGGTCGGGATTCCGGTTCTGGCCGCCAATGTGATTCGAAGCCCAGAACAGGCGGAAGATCAGCTGAGAGAAGGCTTCCAGGATTTTGTTTGCCTGGGACGCCCGCTCCTGGCGGATCCGGTCTGGCCAAGAAAAGCCGTCGAAGGTCGCGAACAGGACATCCGGCGATGCATCAGTTGTTTGTGGTGCTTTGAATCCTTTTTGGCCAATGCCGTGAAAGGCGAACCGCTGGAATGCGCCGTCAATCCGCGCCTGGGCCATGAGCGGGAAACCGCCGAACCCCTGAGGAACGGAGCCGGCCGCGTGGTGGTCATCATCGGGGCGGGGCCTGCCGGACTCTCCGCGGCAGGGATCCTGGGTCTGCGGGGATTCAAACCCATCGTTCTGGAAAAGAACGCCGTGGTCGGCGGCCAGCTTCAGCTGGCCAACAAGCCTCCCAAAAAGGAAAAAATAAACTGGTGCGCAACCGACCTGGAGCACACCGCGGTGCAAAACGGGGCGGAGATCCGTTTCAATACGGACGCTACGCCCGCATCCGTGAAGGATCTCTCTCCCTATGCCGTTTTGGTCGCCACCGGGGCGAAAGCCGTCGTCCCGCCCGTCGAAGGCGTTCATCTTCCGCATGTCTGCACCGTTACCGAAATCCTGAACGGCTCCATACGGTTTGAAAACAAGCGGGTTGCCGTCATCGGCTCGGGCATGACCGGCCTGGAGACGGCCGAGAAGCTGGCGGAGGAAGGCAACCGCGTCCTGGTGGTGGAAATGATGGATCAGATCGCGCCGGGCGCCCATTTTCAGCATGTGGAGGACATCCTTCCTCGTCTGAAAACTTATTCCACGGATTTCATCACCGGGCACAGGCTGACGGAGATTTCCGCGAACGGCATTTTTCTGGAAAGCACCGGCGGCGGAAAACGCCGCGAAGAGAAGGCCGATGCCGTTGTCCTCTCCGTCGGTGTGCGAAGCGACCATGCGTTGGCTGATCAGCTTCGAGAACACTTCCCCGGACTTTTCGTTATCGGCGACGCGCGCAGGGTCGGCCGCATTCCCCAGGCCGTGCGGGATGGTTTTAACACAGCCTGGAATTTGGTGTAAGAGAACAACACATCGAACATGAGGATCAAAGGATGAGCAAAGAAGCCGAGGGCAAGGCCTATTTCGTGTAAGGACCGGACCAGGGCTATCTAAAGTTTCCTTCTTCGGTCCCTTTTACGGCTCGTACATCATCTTCGAACTTGACCGCGAGAATTATCAATATGCACTCGTCTGCGGCCCTGACAAATCTTATTTATGGATTCTGGCGAGAACCCCGGAAATGAAGCAGGACGTGAAGGATGCCCTTGTGGCGAAGGCCGCCGGATTGGGTTTTGATACCGGCAATCTGATCTTCGTCGATCATCGCGGATGGCCGGGCGACTGATTCCGGACGAAGGAGCAGCCCCGGTTCCGACCGGTCGAGAGGTGGAAGCAGGCTATGGGAACAGCCATAAAACCGGCGATCCCAGGAGAGGCGGTGTCGGCGGGACGCGCTGAAGACTTAACCTCAGTGAGGGACGAGAGATGAATTCCATGATCATCGGATTGCGGGTGGCGAGCATCCTGTTCGGATTGATGACCGTCGGGCAGTTGACGCGGCTCCTCGTCCGGCCGGAGATCATCGTGGAGGGGTATGTCTTTCCCCTGTGGCCGAGCGCCGTCGCCGTCATCGTCCTGGGCGGCCTTTGCCTCTGGCTGTGGCACCTCTCGCGCGGCTGATCCGGTTTCCTGAGAACGGGAACGAAAGCGATCAAGACCGGCGTTGCAAGACGCCATGCGTCTGAAACGTGGCGTGCCGACCGCACGAGAAGTGAATGCATATAAATCCGGTCCCTTGCGGGTGCGGACGGCCGTGCCCCCGCTTCGACAGACCGCTCCTTTCGTTCTTGCGAACACCCTGCCCGCATCCGGAAAAGCGTTCATTCAGACCCGAGCGAATCGGACTTGAATGATCGATCTCAAGCGGCTTGCCGTTCAAGCTGTGCCAGATGTGTCTGGGCAGCCGCGGAGGGTCGCTGGGCTGCGCAGGCACTGAGCATCAGCATCGCGCACGCAAGCATCAATAAAGCAGCAATCGTTTTCTTCATCGTCTCTTCCCCCCCTGTTATTTGATGGGACGCACCATTCGGTCTTCAGGATGAAACACCCGCTAATTTCTCAGGATAAATCTTCCCCGCAGGGTTTTGACGTCAGGGCTCACAGAGGGGCTC
>JAQULV010000307.1 GCA_028718405.1 Smithellaceae bacterium | reverse complement strand
GTAGAGCTCTGACGAGGCGCAGCAGGCTCGGGCCGTTTATCTCGAAGTCTCTATGGAAGGCATCAAGAAGGAATTCCTCCTCGCGGCCTTCTTTAATATGAGGATGGCGGTAATTGAAGCGGTACTGGCCATGCGTATCGGCAATAGGAAACTCCCTCTCGGAAAGGAGCGTTCCTTCCGCCTTGTGTTTTTCATACAGAGGTGTGCCGGCGACAGGCGTGTAGAGCATGAATTGATGAAAGACTGTCTCATGACTGACCGCGTAGTCAATGGCTTGGCCGATGTTCTCGGGGGTGTGGGTTTCCAAGCCGATGATCGAAGATCCCAGAACGCGGATGCCGTGGGACTGCAGCTGTGCCACCAAAGACCGCGTGTCCACGCCGCGGAGCTTATCATAGGTGCTTTCCTTTCCCTCCAGACCCATCCAGACCCAGCCGATCCCCAATCTCACCAGCTGATCGATTGTGTAGGACTGGATGACCCGGGCGGAGCTGAAAACATAGAGCGCCCAGCTTTTGCCGTTGGCTTCCATCAATTCGAGAAGCCTCAGAACCCTGCTGCGATGAAGAAGGAAATTTTCATCGAGAACAAAGAAGGAACGGGTCTTAAGCTTTTTTTCCATGTTTGCCATCACCTGGTAAAGCTCGTCACCGGTGGTGAAGAAATTAACGAAATTGCCCTTTCCGCCGAAGAGCGCGGACGTGGAGCAGAAGTTACAGCCCATGGGACAGCCGACGGAGGGAACAAGGATCGCTGCGGTGCCACCCGGGCGGCTGCCTAAGGGTACCCCCATGATGCGGGCGCCAAATCCCGATAAGACCATCGGATGTTTGTACGGCGTTTTGTCGTCTTCCCCCAGAAAACGTTGGAACCAGCGTACGCCTTCACCGCGGACGATGTGGTCGGCATCGATAATGGAATCCAGATCCTCCTTGTTAGCGATGTGACCGCCAATGATGATGGTCGCGCCCGGTTGATGCCGCCGGATCAATTCACACATCTTCCTGACCTTCCCGATGTTGGGAAGGATTGCGCTGATGCCCACGACGTCATAACTCTTGGAGCTTATCTCCGCGACGAAACGGTCCAGACTGGGAAAATCCAAGACGGTACAGGGCGCAGAGAGATTTTCCTTGATCATCAGCAGTCCAAAGGAGCGATGAAACATGCGCAGCGAAAAGCCGCCTTGCACGCGGGTCACCTGGTTATGATAAAGCTCCATAGGATTAATACGCCGGCTGCCATACTCGTCGTCTTGGGCGTACGGGCCGAAGACGCTGGTGAGCAGTATCCGAGCCTGACTACCGAGCGGGTGTTTGGAAGGTTGTTCTTGTGACATTCATTTCCTCCTATGGTGTGATGCTTCGTTGTGAAACACCATAGACGATGGGACTGAGGAAGGGAATACCTAACTGGTTGTATTACAATACTTTTACAATTATGATTTCGGACCTTCGGGAAGTGAAGTTGACAGTCCTCCAGGCGTCGTATAAACTCGTGCTGTTATGAAGCAGATGAAATGGTTCTTCCATCCGATCTCGATTTTCGTGCTTTCAACGATTGCGTTGGCGATCTCGCTCGCCCTTTACATTTACTGGTATGTGGGTGTGACTTCAGGCCTCAGGGCCGTGGTCCTTAAATATCATCTCGATCCCACGCAATTCTTCGAAGCGAAGACCTGGGTCGTGATTCTCGTGCTGTCAATTTTGGTGGGTCTGATCCTGGCCGGCATTCTCATCATCTTCATCTATAACTTGAAGCTGCTCCAGCTCTATCACCTGCAGCATAACTTCATCAATAACTTCACCCACGAACTGAAGACGCCGGTAACATCGCTGAAACTCTATCTCGAGACCTTTGCCGCCCACGGGATGCCAAGAGAAGATCAACTTGTTTACGTCGGCTTTATGTTACAGGACGTAGAGCGCCTCTCCGCGAATATAACGAGCATCCTTAATCTTGCCCGGATCGAAAGCAAGGCTTACGAGCGAGGATTCACTTCCACCGACCTCGTTGCGTTGGTTCGGGGATTTCTGGCGTCGAACCGTCACATCTTTCATCAATGCGAGATTAACGTTGATGCCCCGTCCGGGGAGTATTTTATTCACCCCGTTATCGTTCCGTTCTTTGAGATTTTTCTGATGAATATCCTGATCAATGCCATCAAATACAACGCCTCGCGCACGCCCAGAGTGGACATCAGTTTCCGGCGGGAGGAGCGAAACCTCTCCATCCGTTTTAGTGACAACGGAATCGGAATCGTCAAAGGCGAAGAGAAGAAGATCTTCAGGAAGTTCTATCAAACCCAGGGGCAGACTGAAAGACGCATGGCGGGCGGAAGTGGGCTCGGACTCTATTTGGCGAAACAGATTGCGAAGATCCACCGCGGCGTCCTGACGGCGGAAAGCGGGGGCGCGGGGAAGGGAGCTGCCTTTATTTTGACATTGCCGGTAAAGAAATAAGATGAAAGAAGCTGACAAAAAGAGAATCCTGATCATAGAAGACGATGAGCATATCGCCCAGGGATTGAAGTTGAATCTTCATCTGAAAGGCTATGACATAGAAATCGCCGGAAACGGAACGGCCGGCATCCGGATGTGGAAGGATTGGAATCCGGGCCTCATTGTTCTGGACATCATGTTGCCGGGGATAGATGGACTGTCTGTTCTGCGCCATATCAGACTTCAGGACGAGAAGCTGCCCGTCCTCATCCTTTCGGCAAAGGGAGATGCCGAGGATCGCGTAAAGGGTTTTGCGTGCGGCGTCGATGATTACCTCGCCAAACCCTTCAATCTGGACGAATTTCTCCTGAGGGTGGAGCGTCTTTGGGCTCGCTCTTTATGGAGCAGTGGTAATGATGTAGATGGCAAGGAAGTGGATGAACATAAGGCATATACCTTTGGAGGCAACAAGATCGACTTTGTGACGATGATGGCCGACTGTCGGCGGGGAAGGGTGCAACTCACCGAGCAAGAGGTGAGGCTCCTGAAGATCTTCATCGCTCGGCGCGGCAGGCCTGTTTCCCGTAAGGAGCTGCTCGAGGTGGGCTGGGGGTATGCAGGCGTCACGACTACGAGGACAGTGGACAACTTCATCGTCCGTCTGCGGCGCTATTTTGAAGACGACCCCCAGAACCCCGTATTTTTTAAGAGCCTGCGTTCTGTTGGCTACCTCTTCGACCACCAGGAAT
>JAQULV010000306.1 GCA_028718405.1 Smithellaceae bacterium | reverse complement strand
GCGGCGAGGGAAAGGAAGGGTCAGAAAGGAACAGCGTATTTCATGTTGGCCCCTTTGGCAACCATGACCGATAAGCCGATAACGGCACCTGTCAGCGAGCTAAAAAGTAGGATAAAGATCAGAGATTTCCATCCCAGGAACCCTCCCATCATCGCCAGGAGCTTGATATCTCCTCCGCCCATGCCTTCCCTCTTCGTGACGAGTTCATAGGAGACGGCGATGGCGTAGAGTATGCCCCCCCCGATCATAAGGCCCCCCAAGGCCTCCCAAAAGCTAACCCTCATGAGGAAGATCCCGGCGAGAAAAAATATCGGTATACCGGGCAGCGATATCACGTCGGGAATGATCTGATGATCTATATCGATGAACGTGATGACAAGCAGTGATGCTGTAAAGACAAAGGAAGCGAGAAAGGCCCACGACATGCCGAATTTCCAGAAAAGGAGCAGCGCCAATGTGGCGGTGATGAATTCCACGATGGGGTAGCGAATCGAAATCGTCTCTCTGCAGTCACGACACCGCCCCCCAAGCAGAAGATAGCTCAGGATGGGAATATTGTCGTAGAAGCGGATCATGCGGCCGCATTTAGGACAATGGGAAGGAGGAGAGATGATGGATCCGCCCTCGGGAAGACGCCAGATGCAGACGTTGAGGAAGCTTCCAACAATAGCTCCGAAGACAAAGACAAACAGATCGATGACTAGACTTGTCATGTGGTAAATATCTCTCTCCATGATACGATCTCTTTTGGTAAGACATTATCGAGCGTGAAGCGGTCACTCTCCGCCGTTGAGTCCGTCATCCGTCCTTGCGGTCCCAGTTATAGGGAATATCGGCATCGTGCGGCGGGAGCCGATACTCATCCGGCTCGGCATAGTTGTAAACCTCCGTGGGCGTGTTCACCACAATTGCCTCTTCAAGGGATATGCACTTAAAGCCGTGGTAGACATAAGGAGGAATATGCACCAGGACAGGATTTGCATCACCGGCAAAGAACTCATTGATCTCGCCTCGCGTTGGAGAACCCTCCCGACCGTCGTAAAGGACAATCTTCATCATCCCTCTAACAACGGCCATATTGTCGGACTGCTTCTTATGGTAGTGCCAACCCTTCACGACCCCGGGATAGGCCGTCGTCATGTAAACCTGCCCGAAGGCGGAATAGATCTCGTCATCAGCCCGAAGGATCTCCATCAAACGCCCGCGTTCATCGGGAATAACCTTTAATTTCTTTACCTTTACTCCCTCGATCATAGCTTGTTTGCCCCCGTTTCAGCCACCATGTTGCTGGCACAGCGAAGGGATTCAAAAGTGCCGGCATCGGTCCACCATCCGTCCAGGATGTCGCACTCCATCTTCCCCTCGCGAATGTAAAAATTATTCACATCTGTTATCTCAAGCTCTCCCCTGTCAGACGGTCCAAGCGTCCTGATAAAATCGAAAACCCGATGATCATACATGTAGATGCCAATGACCGCATAATGGGAAGCTGGATTGTCCGGCTTTTCCTCAACGCGCACAACCTTGCCTTTATCATTAAAGACGGGCACACCAAACCGCTGGGGGTCCTTGACCTCCTTGAGCATGATGCGGGCACCCTCTTTCTGGCTGCGGAACGCCGCGACGGCTCTTCTGATGTTCTTTTCGATGATGTTGTCCCCCAGGACTACTACGATCTTGTCATTGTCGGCAAAGAACTCCGCCAAGCTTAAGGCCGCGGCGATCCCACCCTCGCCTTCCTGATAGGTGTAGTTGATGTGCCGGAGGCCAAAGTCTTTGCCGTTGCCGATCAGCTTCAGAAAATCGCCGGCGTGGTTTCCGCCGGTGACGATGAGAATCTCATCGATACCGGCATTGACCAGGGTCCTGATGGGATAATAGATCATTGGCTCGTCGTAGACGGGCAGGAGGTGTTTGTTGGTTACCTTTGTCAGAGGGAAAAGACGGGTTCCTAGTCCCCCGGCGAGCACGATTCCTTTCATCTCCCTTCTTCCCTCCCTGCAGACAAAATAATTGTTTGGGTTTATAGCATAATCGGTCAGTATCAGGGAAGGAAAAACATCTTCTTATTCATGGAATACCATGGTATAGAAACTGGCACATCGGCCGCCAGATAGCAGCGGCAGGTCTCTACAGAACCTAAACTAAAAGAGGATACCTTGACAGACGAATACTTCATGAAGCGCGCTCTGCGGCTCGCCCGCCGTGGTGAGGCTTTCGTAACTCCTAACCCCATGGTGGGGGCCGTAATCGTCAAGGACGGCAAGATCATTGGGGAGGGCTATCACGCCTGCTATGGGGATTGCCACGCTGAGGTCAACGCCATCAACGCAGCTTCGAGCTCGATCGCGGGTGCCACTTTCTACGTGACGCTGGAGCCCTGCTGCCACCAAGGCAAGACGCCTCCCTGCGTAAATAGCATTCTTGCGGCAAAACCTTCCCGCGTGGTTGTCGGGTCCGTGGACCCAAACCCGCTCGTCGCCGGAAATGGAATTCGCATGTTGGCAAAGCACGGGATTAAGATAACAGTTGGTATCCTCGAAAGGGAGTGCCGCATCATCAATGAACGGTTCTTCAAATTCATGGAAACGGGTGTCCCCTTTGTCACCCTTAAGTTCGCCCAGAGCCTGGACGGCCGTCTGGCAACAGCCTCGGGGCACTCGCAATGGATCAGCTCCATTCCTTCCCGCCGCTTTGCCCATGAGTTGCGGGCCGCCCACGATGCGGTTCTGGTCGGTGTCGGAACCGTGCAAGAAGATGACCCGGAGCTCACCGTGCGCCATGTCCGCGGCCGGCAGCCTTTACGGATCGTACTGGATGCAAAACTGTCCATTCCTCTGGACTCTAGAATCCTGAAGGATCAGGAACTGACAAAGACGATCTTGGTCACGTCGACCCGCGCTTCTGGGAGGCGGCATGACACCTTAATTCAGCGCGGCATTGAAGTCATAACCGTCAAAGAGACATCCAGGGGGATCCTTGATCTTCGCGAATTGCTGGTATTGCTCGGGAAAAGAGGGATCACGTCGCTCCTCGTGGAAGGCGGTGCCAAAGTAATTACGTCTTTTTTCAGGGCGAGACTGGCCGACCGACTCGTGGTGATCATCGCTCCCAAGATTATCGGTCGAGGGCTTGAATCTGTCGGTGATCTCGGTACGAAAAGGATGGAGGATGCCTTAGCGCTTAAGGATTGGAAGGTGAGGAGG
>JAQULV010000305.1 GCA_028718405.1 Smithellaceae bacterium | reverse complement strand
CACAAGAGGATCGTCGGCGTCTCAGAGGAGATGATGGACGTCTTTTACAGGTATAACTGGCCGGGCAACATCCGGGAGATGGAAAACCTCCTCGTCCGGGCAGCGGTGGTTTCCCAGGGACAGGTGCTGGGAAAATCGGATTTTCCCGAACTCAAGGAGGACGCCCAGATGGAAGGAACGGCGCCGGCGCCAGCACACGCCGGCGAATCGATCTTCGCCGCTGCGGGCAAATCCATGACGCTGGACGAGGTAGAAGAGATGTATATCAGGAAGGTGATCCGGGAGGGTGGCGGCAAGACCAAAGGCGAGATCTGCGAAATACTGGGCATATCCCGTCCCACCTTCGAGCGAAAGCTCGAGAAGTACGGGATTACGCTGGATCAGGAGTAGTCGCGTTCCAGTAATAGACAGGTCCTGGCATTAAGAAGATGAAGATCCGCTCCGCAGAATTCGTAAAATCCGCCACGGCGCCGTCTCATTATCCGCGCGAAAACCTGCCGGAGGTCGCCTTCGTGGGGCGGTCCAACGTGGGCAAGTCGTCGCTCATCAATGCCCTCGTGCAGCGGAAGAACCTTGCGCGAACAAGTAACACCCCCGGCCGCACACAGCTCATTAACTTCTTTCGGGTCAACGACAATGTCGTCTTCGTCGACCTCCCCGGTTACGGTTTCGCCAAGGTGCCCGAGCAGGTCCGCCGGAACTGGGGGCCTATGATCGAGGACTACCTCAAACAGAGTGCAGCTCTGAGGCTGGTCATTCTGATCCTCGATATCAGGAGGGATCCCTCCGATGAGGATCTCCTGCTCATCGAGTGGCTCATCGCTTACGGAAGACCATTCATCTTTGTTCTCACCAAGGCCGACAAGCTTTCGCGCAACGAGCAAATCATGCGGAAGAAAAAGATCGGGATCGTCATCGGGGAAGCAGGCGGTGGAACGATTCTCTTCTCTGCGCGCACCGGTGAAGGTCGGACTGCTATTTGGGAGCGGATTGCGCAACATGCCGGAGTCGCGTTTTCCCTTTCCAAAATGGTTGAAAAAACCGCGAAAATATTATAGCTACTCACGGCAAACGAAGTCAGTAAGGAGTTGCAAGAATGGATAAGAAGAAGTCCGACTGCAGGGACGACAGGGACAGGAGGATCGTTGCCCAGAAGATTCTCCGCGGCGAAATGGCTGAGAAGGACCTGAGGGAGTACCTGTCCGATCTTCCCGATTGTTCAGAGAATGCGGAGACGATCAGCGTAAATATCAAGGAACGATAGAAACACTCATTCCTTGACAATGCTGATTGATTCACACGCCCATCTGGAAATGGCCGAGTTCGACGGCGACCGCGATCTCGTGGTTCAACGTGCCGTTGACTCCGGCGTCGGCATCATCGTAACGGTGGGAACGAACCTTGCCGATTGCCGGAAGGCTGTCACAATTGCCGCCCGTTTTGATTCCGTCTACGCCGCTCTGGGCATCCACCCCCATGATGCCAAAGAGATCGGTCCTGACACGTATGACCAGCTTAAGGAAATGGCGAAAAGCGATAAGGTCGTTGCTTACGGCGAAATCGGCCTTGACTTCTTCCGGGATCCGTCTCCCCGGGAATTGCAGATCAGAAGATGTGAAGAACAACTGGAACTGGCTGTCGAGTTGGCGCTGCCGGTAATCATCCACGACCGCGAAGCCCACGATGAGATTATGCGTCTGCTTTCGCCCTGGAAAGGGAAAGGCGGTATTGTGCACTGTTTCTCGGGGGATATGGCCATGGCGAGGCGTTGCATTGACATGGGATTTCTCATCTCCATTCCGGGTGCCGTAACCTTCAACAAGGCGGAAGAAATGCAAAAAGTGGCGAGGGGAGTACCCCTGGACAGCCTGCTGGTCGAAACGGATTCCCCTTTTCTCAGCCCTCAGCCCCATCGCGGCAAACGCAACGAACCCTCTCATGTCGTACACACGGCCCGTAGGATCGCCGAGATTAGAGGTATAACCTTCGACGAATTGGCCGCGGCAACGACGGCGAACGCTCGCAGGATATTCAATCTGCCGCAATCCCTCTGAGACGCCGCCTTTCCACAGACAAAAATCTTGATTTTATGACCACGGGGGCGCATAAAAAAATATCGCCTTTGCCTCCTCGTGTCTTTCTAACAGATGCCGCGTTGCCGCGGGTGACGAGAAAGGCTTTTAGACGCGCGCGGAAGAGGGAGTTGAGAGAAGAGGAAGAAGTTCGGAACGTGCATTGACAAGGATATGGACATGGCCAAGGTGGTATTCATCGTCTCGGGAGGCGCAATCTCCACTCCGGGTTTCATCCCTCGCCAAATAGCCTCAGCCGAGACAATCGGTATGATCTGCGCCGATGGCGGTGGACGCCATCTTTACGAACTCGGCATCGTACCCGACGTGGTGGTCGGAGACATGGATTCACTTCCGGAGGAGATCCTGCGCCACTTCGTTTCTCATGCCGCTCGCGTCGTTCGCCATCCAGCTGCGAAAAACGAGACGGACACCGAGCTCGCACTAAGAGAGGCTTTCAATCTCAAACCCGACGAGGTTCGTATATTGGGAGCGTTGGGCAAAAGGATTGACCACAGTCTTGCCAACATCTCCCTTCTCATGCTCGGAGTGAAGTCCGGGATTCCCGTTCGTCTGATCGATCCCTGGTGCGAGGTATTCTTGGTGAGTGGAAGATACATCCTGGAGGGAGAACCCGGCCAGACGGTGTCGATCTTTCCTCATCCGGAGCGAGCCCAGGGCATTACCCTGGAAGGGTTCGAGTATCTCCTTGAGGACAGCACCATGGAAATGGAAAGACCTTACGGGATCAGCAATCGCCTTGTGGCTTCCCGCGCGGTCATTTCCGTGACGAAAGGATGCCTACTTGTGGTGAGATTCTTCAAGCCGGGCGTATTCCCGATGGGGGATTAGATGATGCCCAAGGGGATACTTACGATAGCGGGATCTGATCCCAGTGGCGGCGCCGGTATCCAGGCCGACCTGAGAACGATTACGGCCTTGGGCGGATACGGGATGAGCGTCGTGACGGCTCTGACGGCGCAGAACACGCGTGAGGTACTGGGTGTCTACGAGATTCCGGCTGAGTTTGTCGGACTCCAATTCGACGCAGTAGCCTCCGCTATCGGCATTGATGCCGCCAAGACGGGGATGCTTGTCAACGTTCCCATCATAGAGATGGTCAGCCGCAAGATCAG
>JAQULV010000304.1 GCA_028718405.1 Smithellaceae bacterium | reverse complement strand
TGCTCGGGGCCCTCTCCCGCGGGAGATTTCCCGGGGCGGCCGCCGCGGTGCTTTCTGCCGCCGTAATTGTCATCATCGTCCTGGGAAGATACGCCCGCAAAAGGCTTCGGGAAAAGGATAAGAAGGAATTCGATCAGGAATAGAATTTCGCGATCCGCTGCGGTGAAACACCGGCAAGGTAAAGGACCATCAGCAGCCAGTTTCTCAGCGTACAGTAAACAATCCCCTCCCGCTCCCAGCGTCTGGCCGAGGTGACGACGGACGTCCCTAAGATCAAAACCTTGCCCTTCTTCTTCGCCCTTCTCATGAGATCCACATCCTCCATGACGGGAAAGGGGCGGAAACCGTCCAGGGCAGAGAAAAGATCCTTATCTAGGAAGATCGTCTGGTCGCCATAGGGAACCCCCGTAAGACGGGACCGGAGTGCTGCCGTCTTTTCGATCAGTCGGAAGACGGGACGCGGCGAAGCGATGGAAAGTTGAAAGGCGCCGGCCTGACAGCCCTGCATCTTGCGGGCGGAGGCGATCTCCATAAGGGCCTCTGCGGGAAGCCTCGTGTCGGCATGGAGAAAGATCAACACGTCGCCCCGTGCGAAAGCGGCTCCGGTATTCATCTGAACGCCGCGCCCCTTTGGGGAACGGAGCTTAATCACATCCGGGTCGGAAACGATCCCCAGGGTCTCGCCTGACCCGCCATCAACCACAATAATCTCTTTTGCGAAGTCGCCCTCGAGAGCCCGGCAGTTGGCCAGAACGCCATCGATCTGGGCTTCTTCTCTGTAGACGGGGATGATAATGGAGAAGCTTTCCGCCACGACGCCCTCACCGTAAGGAAGCGACCGGCCGCGGCCGGCCGCTTCTTTAAACCCGGTTTAGATTAAAGTCCCAGTTGGCCCCCGGGGTTCATGATGCCGTCTGGGTCGAAGTGGTTCTTTAAGGCACGCAGTACCGCCATCTGTTCTTTTCCCAAATGCTTTTCCATCCAGGGCCCGATCATCTTGCCGACGCCGTGGTGGTGGGAAAGTGAGCCGCCGTTCTTCTGGATGCTGTCGATGATCCCCCGCTGGAAATCCTGGAAATCCTTTACGTCGGTGGTCTTCGTGATGAAGATGAAGTAGAGGTTCGTCCCCTGCGGATAGAAGTGCGACGCGTGGGTCATGCACATCGTCCGCGGCCTTGTCTTCATGAAGGCGCGCACGCTTTCGTGGACACGGTGCAGATCGGCCCAGGAGACGCCCGTCTCCAGTGTGTCGATCTGGATGCCGAAATCCTGCAGGTCCTCACGCATGTAGGGCTCCGTGAAGCGCGTCTTCTCCCATTTCTTGCCCGGATACTCGGACAGGTAGATGGCGCCATAACTCTTGGCGATGCGGCGGATGTTCTTCTTCACGAACTCCGTGTAGGACTTGTCTCCCTTGATGCTGCCCAAGCAGAGGCTGCGCTCCATGGGCTTGAAGCCCTTGGCGATGAGGAACTTGTCGACGATCCCGGGCATGCCGTAAAGCTTGAGCCCCCGGTCCGTCTCTTCGGGATCGGAAATCCTGTAGACGGCGGGCTTGCCGAACTCCCCCTGCATGATCTCGCGGCTCGCCTCTACCGCCTTCTCCCAAGTGGGGAACATGAAACTGAAGTAACGGGTGTTTTCAGGTTGATGACGGAAGATCTTCATCGTCACCTCGACGAGAATCCCGTAAGTGCCTTCGTTTCCCTTCATGATGTCGTTGACCTTGGGACCCGTGGCGGTACCGGGATAATCGAGGGTCTTGAAGGACCCCACCGGCGTTACATATTCCTGGCTGAAGACGATATCGTAGGCGTCGCCGTAGTAGGTCGATTCCTGGCCGGAGCCCAGCGTCACGACCCAGCCGCCCACGGTGGAGTACTCAAACGACTGAGGAAAATGGCCACAGGTGTAACGGCGCTTCGTGCCGAAAAGCTCCGGGGCGTTGTTCAAGGCCTTCTCGTAAGCAGGACCGAAGAGACCGGGCTGGCAACGGGCGGTCTGGTTCAGCTCGTTGATCTCCAAGAGCTTGTTCATGTGGGTCGACAGCACCAGCGTGATTCCGCCTTTGGTCGGCCGGCAACCGAAGTTCACCGATGAGCCTGCCGCAAAGACATAGACGGGGATCTTCTCGGCGGCGCAGAGGGCGACGATCTTTCTTACGTCTTCCTTGTCACGGGGATGGACAACGGCGTCGGCGACCTCCCTGATGATTCCCTTGCGCAACTCCATCGCCTCTTCGGTGGTTTTGCCGTAGGCGTAACGGACGCGGCTGTAGTCATCGACCGCCACGTTCTCTTTCCCTACGATGGTCTGCAGTTTCTCGATCAAGGCAGAAGAGAGGTTTACGGTACGGTTGAGCACGATCTTCTCGTTGCCCTCTTCGATCTTCTTCTGGAAATCGGCATCGGTCATGCCGAACTCTTCCTTCATCATGTCGTACCAGCCGTGACTGGGATGCTTGAATCCGTTGGGGTCGCCGTACTTGACGATCGACCGCAGGGAATCGGGCGCGGGGGCCACCTCCGTCCATGCCGGTTGAAATCTACTCTTAGCCATAGCCTCTTCCTTTCTCACCTCAGGTGGTCGGTACCCGCAGGCGCTCCACGGTATCCTTGATTTCTTTTTCCGTTCTCGCTTCGTCCCAGCCGAGTTCGCGGGCGGCGACGGCCGCCACCTTGCGTAGCACTTCCTCGCCGGGGTTTCCCAAAGTGGCGATACCGCTACGGCGCAGGACAATGTCCTGAAGCGTCTCGGCCATCTCCTCGCGGCACGCAAAGACCACCTCAGCCAGGATCTCGCCGTCGTGGGTCACCACTTCAGCCAGGCTCTTGTCGGCCCGCGCCAGACCGAGAATCTTGTCATACTCATTTCCGTAGTGGCGGCCCAGGTAATCGACGGTCTCCGGCGAGAAGTCCTTGTTGGCCGCTTTGATCTGGGAGATGAAACCAACCATATCGCGGATGTCGCTGCCGTACAGATAGCGCTGGTTCGTGCTGCTGCCGAGCCTGTCCTTCCGTGAGAGTTTCTCGCAGACCATGTCGACGGTCTTTTCGGCGAGATTGCGGCTCGTCGTGTACTTGCCGCCCTCGACGGTAAAGAGTCCGTCCACGCCGTCCGTGGCGTTGTCGTAGATCTCGTAGCGCCGCGACTGGCTGTAGGTTTCCGTCGTCTGCTCCTCGACCAGGGGGCGTAGGCCGCCGTAAGTGTAC
>JAQULV010000303.1 GCA_028718405.1 Smithellaceae bacterium | reverse complement strand
GATCGACGAGCGCGGAGAGACAACCGTGACCTGTGAATTTTGCCGCACTACCTACCGTTTCGAGCGCCCGCAACTCGAAGCGCTCTTGGTCCAGATGGAAGGAAGAACCTGAGTCTTTTCGCTCAGGCATGATAGCGCAGCATCTGCTCCCGGAGATCGGGACACAGATAGACCTGTCTCGTCAGATCGTACCGGCCGTGGAGACGGACGTAATGGTTAACCACGGAGAGGGGTACGGCCAGGGGCAGCATGCCTTGCCGATAGAGTTTTATGAGTTCCCCTATCTCTCTTTCTTGATCTTTCGTAAGGTGCTTCCGCACCAATCCAACGACGTGCCGCAGCACACGGGCATTCTTTTGGGGTGTGGCCAAGTGCGTCAGGGCCTCCATAAAGGTGTGTCCGTAATCATTCTTCAAGCGGTCGGAATATCTTTTCCCCGCCGTGACCAGCAGTTTCTCCAACGCTGCCCCGTGGGCGGGACTGTGCGACATGACAAGCAGCCGGTGATCCTCGTGGAACCGAACGAGCATCTCCCGGTCATCCCGTAGCCCTTGCCATCTCCGCATGGCAAACACCCGCGTAACGAAATTATCTCTCACGCTTGGATCGTATAGGCTGGTGTCCTCTTCCACGGGAAGAAGAGGGAAGCGTCCTATCAAGGCACCGGCGAAGATTCCCTGCCCCTTGCGTGTAAGCCTTCCCCTTGCGTAGAGTTTGACCCGCATTACACCGCAGCTGGGGGACCTGGCCTTGAAGATGAAGCCGGCCAAGCCCTCCTTCGCAAGACAGGAGAGCTCCTCCCCTGCCCACGCCAACATCCCTTCCGTGTGATCGATGCCGGTCTTGATCGTTACAATACGCGGTTCCGACGGATCGCCGACAAGATGCATAGCTTCCCTCGGTACAGAGAGGCCGCATTCGACCTCGGGACAGACGGGTAAGTATTCGACATAGCGTCCCATCGTCTCGACAAGAAACGGATCGCGCTTGTCGGCTCCGTCATAACGGACGTCCTCGCCTAGAAGACAAGCACTGATACCGATTTTGATGCGCTGCGTTTCGATTTCCATCGCTTTCCAATCCTGCTATGGTCCGTTACTCTTTTAGCGTCCCGGACAAAAAAAGAAAAGACGTTTGTCGCAAGGGGCTCGATTTTGCGATATGTTTGTTGAACGCCTTTCCGCGGCGTCTATCTTTGCACGTTGACATCACTGGTGTGAAAGACATATGAAGGTTATCCCAGATAGAGGTAACAGATGTTCGTAGACTGCCACAGCCATTTGAACGACCCGGCCTTCGATGGCAAGGTGCCTGCGGTTCTGGAACGGTCCCGTGTGGCCGACGTCGGCAAGATCGTCGTTTCCGCCTACGATTATCCGTCCCTCGCAAGGACGGCCGCCCTCGCCTCCGCCTTTCCGGAAGTGATCCTGCCCACCTATGGTATTCATCCCTGGTTTGTTGAAGGGTTCCACGATTACGAAGACCTTTGGTCCTTTCTGCAGAGGAAGGAATGCATAGCCGTGGGCGAGATCGGCCTGGATTTTTCTCCTGAATTCGTTCATCGTGATCTCCAGGTGGAATCCTTTACGCGCCAAGTCGATTGGGCAAAAGATCATCGCCTCCCCGTGATCATCCATTGCCGCAAGGCCTACGATGAACTCTACAGAATTCTTTTGCCCTACGAAGGAAGGATCGGCGGTCTAATACACTCTTTCTCCGGCGGCGAAAATTGGCTTTCGAGGTTTGTGGATTTAGGTTTCTACGTCAGCTTTTCCGGTTCCGTAACGAGACCCAATGCCCGCAAGTACCACCGCGTCGCCCGCATTGCGCCTCTGGATTGTATACTGCTTGAGACAGACTGCCCTTCGATTGCCACGGAATCTACGGTGGCATCAGAGGTGGAACCGAGACACGTCATTGAGATCGCAGCCAAGATAGCGGAGATACGGAATATGCAAGTCGGGGATATGGAGCGGCATACGACAGAAAATGCGCTCACGCTATTTAAGGTCCCACAGGAGGATAAATGAAAGACTTTTCGGTGCGGGACCTATTCCAACGGAGCATCATGTTCTATGGAGAGGAGGGTTTGGCAAGACTCCAGCGTAGCTTCGTGGCCGTGGTCGGTTTGGGAGGCGTCGGCTCCCACGCTGCGGAGGCACTGGCGCGGGCCGGCATCGGCCGCCTGCGTATCGTCGATTGCGATGTTATTAAGATGACCGACGTCAACCGTCAGGTCATCGCTCTAACGACTACCGTGGGAGAAAGGAAGGTGGACGCGATGAAGGAGCGTCTCCTGGCCATAAACCCGGGAATCGAGCTGGATTCCCGCCACGCCTTCTTTCACAGCGACACGGCAACCGAGCTTATCACGGAAGAGTTGGACTTTGTGATCGACGCCATCGACAGTCTCAACCCCAAGGGTGAACTGATCCGCCGTTGCACCGATATCAGTGTGCCGACAGTTTCCTGCCTCGGGGCTTCTGTGCGCTCAGATCCCTTTCAGATCAAAATCGCCGCGCTGGATGAAACTGCCGTGTGTCCCCTGGCCCGCGCCCTGAGAAGGCATCTCCGCAGCCGGAGGATTCCTACGGATATTCCCGTCATCTTCTCTACGGAAAATCCCCGTCCTCTGCGGACGGATATGGAGCTGAATCTGGAGAGTAAGGGCGCCTACGAACGTGGCCGACCCCGTCAGGCGCTTCCAAGTCTTTCCACAATGCCGGCGATCTTCGGACTCATCGCCGCTAATTATGTCATCATGGAACTGCTTCACGGTCCCGGCAACCGTCAGGATGGGCCGTCCCCATCCTGACGGATACCGCTGCTACGAAGATTAATCGTCTCCGCCGCCGCCTTCGCCGCCACCACCGCCGGCACTACCGGCAGATCCACCGGCCCCTTCCGTCGGTCCCACGCTTTCTCCCGGCGTATAGATAGAAACGAGGTTATTAGGCTTCATGTGAATCACCGTAGTGATCCCAAGTCGGGCGTACCAGACACCTATGGGCTGCGCCTTGTCATCCCTGACCACATAACCATGGATTACGGCCCTGTCCTCGGACGCCTTCTTCTTCATCCCCGCCACGAGACCGCGAAACGCGTCGGTCTTGATCGGCACCCAGAAATCGGAATCAAGGGTATACTGTTTGTTCAATCCCAAGATTGCATCCGGGTAGGCCTCCCGGCCGCTATAGTAATAATTTAGGTTGGGA
>JAQULV010000302.1 GCA_028718405.1 Smithellaceae bacterium | reverse complement strand
CCATGATGCTGAAGCTCTTCGATGCGAGGGAAGAGGGTATGTATCTGAAAGAGTTCGCGACCTTCATAAAGGATTACGGCAGAAAGAACATCTCTCTGGCAAGTGAAATCCTCAACAAGAAGATATCGGGACAAACAAGCTGACTATCCATTTGCGATCATAGTATCATAGTGGGCGAATGAAGCAGACAACAGCCGATATAGTTCTGGTACGTGTCGATAACAGGCTCGTTCATGGTCAAATTATCGAGGCCTGGGTTCCTCATACAAAAGCGGCAAGAATTGTCGTTGCCGATGATAGTGTTGCCGATGATTTCTTCCGCGAAACAGTAATCAGAATGGCGGTACCAAAGGGCGTCGAGGTCAACGTCTTTAGTGTAGAAGAGTTTGCGAGAGGGCATGTCTACGGAGTAGGAAACGGCAAACGGACGATAGTCCTTTTCAGTACCATAGCTGATGCCTTGGAAGCTTACCGCCTCGGGTTTGCCTTCGAGAAGCTAAACGTAGGCAACGTCTACAGTGAAGCGTGCCTGAAGAAATGTTCCTCCTCCGTCTTCTTGGGGCGAGAAGATATATGTAACATTAAACGCCTCTTAGAAAATAAAGTCGAAGTTGAACTTAAGAGGGTGCCGCGAGACAAACCGATAGACATAAAAGAGGCCATCAAGAGAATAAAGTGTTGAGCGGCAGCCGGTACAGTAGGAATCCATGATTGGGAAGGTCTTCATTATATCACTGATCGGCGCCCTTCTAGCCACGGACAGGATCCTTGTCCAGACCATGGTATCGAGGCCGATTGTTACTGCCCCGCTCATAGGACTCCTTTTGGGGGATCCGTACAGCGGGCTGGTCATCGGCGCCCTTCTGGAACTACTATGGGTGGACCTTATACCCATGGGCGGTTATGTACCCCCCAATGATACGCTCGTTGCCGTCTTGGCAGTGGGGGTGGCCTTGACGGTTCCCTTGGAGGGCAGGCACACGACAGCAGAGATCAACGCGGCATCCTTGTTGTTGTGTGTCCCTTTTGGTTATCTCGGCAAGCGGATGGACTGTCTTCTCATTCAAAGAAATGAAAGGACTGCTGGCGAAGCGTTTGCATATGCTGTAGAGGGAGAGATTCAAGGTGTAGATGCTTTGCAGTACAGGGCCCTGGCAAGGGCCTATGTTGCCAATGCCGCGTTCCTCTTCGCGGCAGCACTTGTCTGTATAAAGATTATGAAGATGCTCCTGTCTTCGACACCACCTTATTTATGGAAATCCATGTTAATCGTTTATGTTGTCCTTCCTCTATTGGGGGTCACGGCCGCGATAAATGCCACCAAGATCAGAAATAAGGTCCCCCTGTTCTGTCTGTTGCTTGTTCTTGGAACCCTCGTCTGGGAATTGCTTCATGGCATGCATTAATAATAACTTCTGGGTCTGTGATGCGAAAAAAAGCGATGTGGATGCCATCGATGATATCCTACGGTCTTCTTTGCCCGATCCGCTTTCAAAGGCGATGGTGGTTAATGAACTGCTGTCGCCTCTTTCCCGTAACCTGCTTCTGAAAGTAAAGGAAACTGACTCTGGTGAAATCATAGCTGGATATCTGAATTACTGGGTCATCGTCGATGAGGTACATATACAGAATTTGGCGGTACGTAAGGATATGAGGAGGCAAGGGATAGCATCGTGCCTCATGAGCGAGATGTTGGTTCGCACCCGTGAGGAAGGTGTCAGAAGGACCACGCTGGAGGTGAGGCCGTCCAACAACGCTGCTCTTGCCCTGTACGAAAAAATGGGTTTTAAAAAAGCAGGGGTGAGGCGCGGATATTACGCGGATACCAAAGAAGATGCCCTGATTCTTTGGGCCGAAATGGATTAAGGCGGCGAGAGGATAAATGTACGGAAACATTATAGAAAATAAAAAGACTGTGGCAGGCGATTTCATCCTGTCTATAGGGCTTTCCGCTAAATTTCCACGACCTGCACCCGGACAATTCGTCATGGTCAGACCGCACAACGCTATTGAACCGTTGCTGTCAAGACCTTTCAGCATCTATGATTATGAGAGGGGCCGTGCGGGGGTACGGCTGCGACTCCTCTTTCGTAAAGTGGGAAGAGGCACCAGCGTTCTTTCCGAAATGAAAGCCGGGGATCAGCTCGACCTGTCGGGTCCCTTGGGAAGAGGGTTTGTTGTGCCCCCGAGGACGCGAAGGGCGATCCTCGTTGCGGGCGGTATGGGAATGGCACCTCTCGCGTTCCTTGCCAAAACGATACGCAAGGGGCTCGCCGTAGAGTTCTATCTCGGGGTAAAGAGCGAAGAACAGCTCGTAGAAAAGGAAGAGTTGGGACTTATTTGTCCAGAATTCTGGATAAGTACCGATGATGGCAGTTGCGGATATTGCGGTATCATAACAGATCTTCTGTCGCAACGAGTGTCTTACGCAGAGCTCAAGGATACAGTTATCTTTGCCTGCGGTCCTCGGCCAATGCTCAGGGATCTGTACCGGAGGATCAAGGGCAGCTTCGTCCCCTGCCAGGTTTCAGTTGAAGAGAAAATGGCCTGTGGAATGGGCGCGTGTCTTGGCTGTGCCATAGCCGTGCGTGCCGGGACAGACGGATTGTCGTATAAACGAGTTTGCAAGGACGGTCCGGTTTTCGATATCAGGGAAATCCTATGGGAAGAATAAGGAGGGATATCGGGGCAAAGCAGCCTCGACTTAACGTTAGATTGGGCGCATTGGAGCTAAGCAATCCGATTATGACTGCGTCGGGAACGTTCGGCTACGGCCAGGAGTATTCTCCTTACGTGGATTTGAGTCGATTGGGTGCCGTCATCGTTAAGGGACTCTCTCTCAAGGAACGCCCGGGTAATCCGCCGCCGCGTATTGCCGAAACACCGGCGGGTATGCTCAACGCAGTTGGTTTGCAGAACATCGGGGTAAGGGCTTTTATCGCGGATAAGCTTCCTTTCTTACGCGAGAGGAACGTAAAGGTAATCGCCAACATCTTCGGAGAGGCGATAGACGAATACACGCGTCTGGCGGAAATTCTCAGCCATGCCCGTGGAGTTGCCGCTCTCGAGGTGAATATCTCTTGTCCCAACGTGAAAAAAGGCGGTATCGCCTTTGGTGCTGACCCCAAAACGGCGGCTACTGTGACCCGGCGCGTCAAGGAGAACACAGATTTACCCGTGATCGTGAAGTTAACACCAAATGTTGGTGATATCGGG
>JAQULV010000301.1 GCA_028718405.1 Smithellaceae bacterium | reverse complement strand
ATTCATCCACACGGCAACCCTGCTGCACGACGATGTCGTGGACGAGGCGGACCTCAGGCGCGGCCGCACCGCTGCCCGCAACATCTGGGGAAATGCAGCAACCGTTCTCGTCGGAGATTTTCTCCTGTCGCGGTCATTTCTGATGATGGCTGAAGTGGGCGAGATGGCCGTCATGAATCTCATGGCCACAACGACCGGCACGATGTCCGAGGGCGAGGTCTTCCAACTGATCAAGCGCGGCGATGCGGGACTCACCGAAAAAGCATATCTCTCCATTGTGGAGAAGAAGACCGCCATCCTCATTTCCGCGGCCTGCGCCATCGGGGGCATCCTGGGCAAGGCCAATGCCCGCCAGATCGAGGCACTGACTCATTTCGGGATGCGGATCGGATCGGCCTTCCAGATAACCGACGATACACTCGACTACACGGCGCAGGAGGATGAGTTCGGCAAGAGTATCGGAAAAGATTTGGATGAGGGGAAAATCACCCTCCCTTTGATTCACGCCTTAAAGAAATGCACCTCTGCAGAGAGGGCCATGATCAAGAAGACGATCGCCGAACCCGACGAGAAGTCGATTGAGAAGATCAAGGATCTGATCGCTCGTTACGGCGGCATCGATTACGCCCTCACCAAGGCCCGCGGCTATGTGGAAGACGGAAAGGATTATCTCAGCTCCTTCCCGGAATCGCCCGCCCGTGATTCCCTCCTCACCATCGCCGACTACATCATCGCGAGAAAGACATGAAATAGAGACAACAATTCCAATGGCATGTGGGGCGAAGATTAATCTATTTATTCCTCCATGGTGGGGGCCAAAAGCCTAACCGCTCTAATAATAATCTTCTGGCCAGCATTCTTACATTTTCAACATCATATGAAGTTAGCGACGCGACCAATGGGTTCATCTTATGCGAAGAGATTTTACTTCTGAGGAAGCTGGCAGCAATTATGGCATCAATAACATCGAGGTTGCAGTCCCTTACATAGGGACCTTTTGCCCAACTGCATCGCCCCCTTGATGGCAATTGTCTGGATCTCTCTAATCGCGTTGGTTTGCCTCTCATACGCCAAGGGCAAGGCTCTTTCAGATTAATACCGGCCTCCTCGAGTCTCTTTTCTATGTCTGCTTTTACTTTTGGATTCCAGCCCCCATTGATCATTGAAGGATTGTTAGATGATGCTCTTATTTCAAGACCTATTTCTTCGATCGCCGAATATGCAGTTATTATGCAATAAGCATATCTAACATGGCTCAATGTAAAAGGTGTAACGCCGAGATGCTCAGTCGCCATTCTTGGATCAATATCAACTCTGAACACACTGTGCAGATCGGTGGCAAAACGAAATTTAGCTATAGCGTATTTGTAAGCTTGCTTGTGACTTGCCTTTGCCGCCACCATACAAGCCAAAGGAAAATGTGAGGTGCGGGTTGAGGTAATCTGTGTCTCGCTGAGCTCATCGGGAAACATGTTCTCGAATTCTTGTTTGTCTTTTGGGACAACCGATTCCGCATAGGCTATCCCGGGTTCTCCTGAACAAAGGACAAATGCACAGTTGATCATTTCCAGAGCATTCGAAGCTCCACAATAATTATGGGCTTTAATTACAGCCTCTCGCTCCCACAATCTTTTGCCTTTATATTTAGATGAAGGGCCCGAGGTGCGTGACTTAGGTGTACTCTCAAAGTCGACTATCCATCCTTTACCCTTATAGGGAGATGGAGGATATAAAAACCAGTCCCAGGATATTAACCCCGTATAATATGTCCTGAGCTTCTTCAAAATTTCACCCAATAGATTATGGCTGTCATGTCTTGGAGCCGTTCGTTGTCAATTTGTACGTCGTGCAATATGAACAACTGAACGTCCAGCATTACAATAGCGGATATGCTCTTTATCCATGTTGAATTTAGAAACTTCCCTATTTCCAATCAGACTATCACCGGCACCGCGTACTTCTCCTCCAGGCACTCCGGTAGACCTTCGCCGTCGCATTTCATTGCCAAGGCAAGTAGTCCAGAACGTCCTGGGCGGTGCCCCGACTTCTCCCTTCTCATAAATAGAAAGTGTCCCTACTTCTCGGCTAAGAATTTGTTTATTTCCGTGGCGACTTTATCAACATTTTCGATAGCACAACCATGACTGCCTCCAATTATATCAACAGCAACAACATTTGGCCTGGAGGGGTTGTTAGTCGTTATTCCTTTATAAATGAGATCTCGCGCCTCAATGGGAACAAGACGATCATCTGTGCCGTGCAGTAATAATGTTGAAGCTCGAATTGAATTCAATTTGTCATACGTTTCCGCCTTCGCAGTTGCTCTCCACTGCTGAGCCAATCCTTCATAGAAGTTCGAATCCTGTAGAAAGATAAATTTTGTCCCCAGTGTCATTAGCGTTTGCAGGAAAGGTTTGTTGAAAGATAATTTCGTTATTGTTCGCATACTGCGTCTAAAATCTTCGTCTGTCGGATTTTCCGGTATCCCGATATTTTGTTTTAATATCCCGCTAATGCTGCTCAATTCAGGATCAGCGGTTGTATATGACAAAGGGATCGTGGACATAAGAATTAATCTATCAACACGTTCAGGATTTCTTGCGGCAAAATCCTGAGCAACCGCTCCGCCCAGACTCCAGCCAAGGATGTGTGCTTTCTGAATACCGAGATAGTTCAACAAGGAAAGCAGATCAGATGACATTGCTGAAAAAGGGTAGTCATCGGGGTGGCCGCTTTTGTACAACCCTCTCGGATCATACCTCAAGATACGAACTCCGGTCAGTTTCCTGGCTAATAGAAACCAACTACTCGAACCGGCCCCCATTCCTGGTACGAGAACCAAAACAGGCTGATCTGGTCGGTCTGATAGTTTATAGTGCATTTGGAATCCGTTAATGGGAGCGGTTTCGGCCCATAATGGACTTTGAAAACATAAAAGAGCTATTAGGCACGCTAGCGTGATCTTAATTATATATCTCATCTTATATGCTGCATCTCCTTATTAATCAGACAATCACCGGCAGCGCGTACTTCTCCTCCAGGCACTCAGGTAAACCTTCGCGATCGCATTTCATTGCCAAAGGCAAGTAGTCTAGAACGTCCTGGGCGGTGATCCCGTCTTCGCCTTTCTCCAGGGCGGCGAGATCGCCCGAGAGGCCATGTATAAAGACGCCCTTGCGGACAGCGGATTCCAGAGGCAGCCCCAGACAGATCGGAACAGCGTCGGGT
>JAQULV010000300.1 GCA_028718405.1 Smithellaceae bacterium | reverse complement strand
CTTCAACCTAGCGATTCTTCCGCCCGGCAAGAACTGCATGCAGATACTGGCCCCGGTTGGTTCATGCCTTTTTATTCAAAGGGGACTCTTCCCACCTGGTATGATGGTCATTTGTCGATAGGGTACGCAGAGCTGTGTCGGCGGCGAGCATACTTTGCGCGGATTTAGCTTGAGAAGAATACACATTGAAATGTGTCGCTATTGTCTGTTAGAAGAATAGAGGCAATAGAAGAATAACGGTCGCTATGTGCGAGAAAGGAAGTGGAGAATGAAAAAGACATGCTTATTCATTGCGATCTTCGTGGCCGTACTGGTAATGGCTGGCTCAGCGGCTGCCCAGGGAAAGACGTTCCAATTCATGTTTGTCAATCACACCAATATGCAGTTAACTTTCAACGTTGATGACGTATATGCCTGTACGGCGAATCCCGGTATGGTTTGCTACTCCACGGTGGCGGTGGGATTCCATGACTTCAAGGCGCTGCAAGGGAGCACTCTGATCAGAGAGACCAGTGGTACGCTCTATGAGAACGCCGATAATCCGCAGTGGGTCGTCTGTTACAGCGAAACCGGGAGTTGCGAGTAGAACCCCAGAGACTCTTAATTACTCTGGATATTAGCGTCGTCGCACAAAACGACAATCGTCGATTCTAAAAGCAGCACGTACAAAGGGTGATCCGCGTGATTCGCGAACTCATTATCCTAGCCATGATAAATGAGTGCGTTGCCTAGATCTATTTCAGTGCCATGCCCAGGCTCTCACTGAGAGCAACAGCAGGCCTTGTGCCGCAAACGTCGTTTTCAGTCTGCAAAAAGGATTACGTCCAACCGTATAATTTCGCCGCTGCCCCTCCCAGAAATAGATCGATCTCCTCATTCGAGAACTTCAGCCCCGAAGGCGATTTATGCTCGCGGACCGCATTGACCCAGTCTTTATCACTCATCATGACTGTATAAGCGGGGCCGTCCGTCCCGAACATAATTCTCCAGGGTCCAAGAAAGTCAAGGGCATAGCGCAGAGGTCCGAAGAAATAGTCGGGGTTGGTGAGATATTCGACCTGCCAACCTGAAAAGTCACAGTAGACGTTGGGTTTCATCGAAGCGAGGTCCACCGCTTCTTTGTACCACCCGTGACCGCAGTGGGCGATTATGAAGGTGACCTCGGGGAAGTCAGCGGCCACAGCGTCGATATATTTGGGTTGGGAGTACATGCATTTCAATGGCGCGGGTTCGTTGCCGGAATGAATGATCACCGGCACGCCCATCTCTCGGGCCGCTTCGTACACGGGATAGCATTGGGGATCGTGAGGGTAATAGCCCGCCGTGGGGTGAAGTTTAAGGCCGATCATTCCCCACTCCTTAACCCCCTTCCTGAAAAGGTCTGCAGCGCCGTGGCGGCGTGGGTCAACACCGGCGCAGGAAAAGATCCGGCCTTTGTGGCGTTGTGTAGCCTGAAAATAGGTTCTGTTTTTCTGTTCTATCGTTGGGTAGGTTTGATCGAAGGCGGAAGGTTCGTCGCTTAAGAGACGAAGATCGATCGGGAGGATTATTGCCCGGTCAATTTCCGCTTCGTCCATCCAGGAAAGCAACTTGTCACCGGTTTCGTCCATGATCTCAGGGGCCAGTTGTTCGAAAAGTTCTTCAGCATTTCCCATTTCTCCGGTGGTCTTGGCGAAGGTGGCTGCTCCAGCGCGTGCACTGCCAATGAACCAGGACATTGGATCGGAGTTCTCGTAGAAAAGATGCACATGGCTATCGATGATCATACTTTCCTCCTTATGCTTTATTTTTGAACTATTAGTGGACGTGTAAATGAGTCAAGGAGCTTGGGCCGCGTGCGTTATTCCATATCGATGGCAAGAGAGGGGCAACGAATAAGAGGAACCTTGTGTGGGATTGTTATAAAAGAGAATGGAATAAATTGTCAAATATTAACTCGCAGCCATAAAGGGCAAGCAAATGACATTGACATGTATGGTGACAGAGGTGATCCAGGCCCAGTCAGATCTAGGTATTCGTCGCATGTCTGGCGGCGATCCAGCCGAAGACCATCGACGGACCGATCGTTGCACCGGCGCCGGCATAAGAGCGGCCCATGACAGATGCCGCGCAGTTACCCGTAGCGTAGAGGCCCTCTATCGGTGTGCCGTCCCCGCGCAGTACACGGGCATTCTCGTCGGTGACCATACCGCCCTTGGTACCCAAATCACCGGGCCATATTTCGACTGCATAATAGGGCGGTGTGTTTATGGGACCGAGGCAGGGATTGGGGCGCGATGAGGGGTCGCCGTAGTAGACATCGACGGAGCTTTCGCCGCGGTGGAAGTCCTCGTCCTTTCCCGTTACGGCGTAACGGTTGCATTTAGCCACTTCGTCCGCCAACCCCGTCGGGTCGATTCCGCACTTACGGGCGAGGTCTTCGATAGTGTCGGCCACCTTGAGATAACCATTTTCGATGTACTTCTTGGGAGTAATAAAAGGGAGCATCGGACTTAGTGGATATCTGCTGCGGTGGCGGGCATCGACGATGAGATAAGAAGGCACGGCGCAACCGGTTTCGTGGTGGTTCTTTAACTGATCGTTGGTCACATCTATATAGGGACCGGCCTCGTCAGTGAAACGTCGTCCCTTTCCATTCACCAAGATCGAATGCGGCAGAGAGCGCTCGACGATGATCATCTGGGCCATGTCCTCACCGGGAACCATCGTAGTCGGCATCCACCAGGCGTCGTCCATCAGGTCGAAGGCCGCGCCGGCCTCCATACCGAGATTTACAGTATCTCCGGTATCGTCGAAGGACGCTACAGTCCATTGGTCCGAGATAGGTTGGCGTTGGTATCTGTCGCGCATCGCTTTGTTGCGAGCGAAACCGCCGGCGGCGAGGATCACCCCTTTGTTGACCCTGATGTTTATCGTCCTTTCCTTTTTTTGCAATTCAAGGCCGGTGACGCGGCCCCTCTCAGTTCTCAGATGCCGGACGGCGGTATTTAGCCAGAGAGGCACATTTCTGTCCATCAGCGACTGGCGCAGACGTCCGATCGTGGCGTTTCCCAATGTCAGACGCGTATCCGTCGAGCTGAGAAAGCGAAGAGGGTTCAGGAAATAGGGGGTAAATATGAAAGCGGTGCGGAGCCTGCCCTTCACCGAGGTATCCATCATGAGGTGGGCATCGTAGGCCGTGACCATGATGCGGCCCAAGAGTCTCGCCTGGGGGTGAAGTGGTCGCAGGAGCTTGCGCTGGGC
>JAQULV010000299.1 GCA_028718405.1 Smithellaceae bacterium | reverse complement strand
CTTGGGTTGGATCTACTTCAAGCAGGGTAATTTTTCATTGGCGGCAAGATTACTGAAAGAGGCCGCTATCATTCTCCCCGAAGACCAAACCATCGCCGAACATCTGGGCGACGCTTACGCACGCGCGGGGATGGTTACGGAAGCGATGGAGATATACCGCCGTATCCTCGTCCGTCAGCCGAACAACGGCTCGGTGGCGCAAAAGATAGAAATGTTGAAAAAGACCCGTCGTGGCCCAGATGCAGCGAAGGCCCGCAATCTTAAAAAATGAGAAATATTCTTTCCGCAGCCTCGGTTCTTATCCTATGTCTGGTCTGGGGTTGCACCCTTCCCCAAACGAAATCCGAGATGCCTGTCTTCACGAAGCAGAAGGCAATTGATCTTCTCTGCACAAGAAACATCTTTCCCGGCACGTTCCAGGCTATCGCGCAAGCTGAGGTAAGCACGGCGGAAGGAAGGTATCCCGTCAAGCTCGCCATACTGATCCAGAGACCAACGCTCTTGAGGGTTGAAGAAGTACCTCTCATCGGCCCTCCCAATTTCATGATGTCTCTGGTCGGCGACGACCTCAGGGTTTTCTTTCCCCCGCGCGGCGAATTCTACATCGGCAAGGCCGCGGCGGCAGCAACCTTGTCTTCCCTGCCGCTGGATTTTCCACCCCGAGAGCTTTTAAACATTCTGACGGGGACGGTTCCCGCTTGCAACGAGGAGAGAAACTACAAGGCCTTTGATGAAAGTGGGGACTGGCGACTGGAAGAGATGCACCTGAGCGGTATCAGCCGTTCTTTTTGGATCGATCCCCGCAACGGCCGGATATCAAAGATGCTCCTTACGGACGATCGCGGCAGATACGAGGCCACATTCAGCAGATACGAAAAGGTCGGAGGCTTCTTCTTCCCGCGCAAGGTGATCCTCTCATCTGTCAACGACCGGGTCCAGGTCGTTATCAGCTACAAAGAAATAGAACTCCTGCCCACAACAAAACAGGAACACTTTGAACTGGTCGTCCCGGCAGGCGTAACGACTCGCCCTCTGGAATGAAAGATTAGTGCAGTTGGAGAAGCTTTTCTCTGGCTTGGCGTGCCAGGTTCGTGCGGGGGTAGTATTTGATCACCTGTTGAAAGGCCAGTCTGGCACCGGCCTTATTGCCCAAGGCAAAGAGGCACAGTCCCTGTCTCAGAAGGGCGCTCGATGCCTTATCGCCGTCCGGGTAGTTCTTGGTAACCTTCTCATATTCGGCCAGTGCCTTGTCGTACTGCTTTTCTAAGTAATAGCTCTCGGCAATCCAAAACTGGGCGTTGTCCGAATATTCGGTATCAGGGTAAGACTTGAGGAACGCCTGAAATTCCGTCCGGGCCCGGTCATATTTCTGGTCTTTGAATAATTCGTAGGCTGCCGCATAGGCCACCTCTTTGTCCGAAATGTTGCGTATCACCAGTGGCGAGTGCGCCGCTCTATCGGTGGCGTCTGAGTGCTCGTCCTTCTTACCCAATCCCAGGTACTTCTCTAGGAAACTGACCCTCAGCAGGATGTTATCGAGCCTGTCGGCGACCTCCTTCATCTCTTCGTCCTTGCGGTTGGCCCGGACTGCCAGGACGGAGACGTCTTTGCGAAGCTCGCTTAAGGCGTCCCTCAACTGGGAGACGTTTTCTCTGGCGGTATCCTGGTTCTTCTTCAATAAGACGATAGATGCTTCACCACTCTTTATTTCCTCGCGCAGGATAATATTCTCATCCTCCAAGGCATAGGTCTTCTCTTCCAGCGCATCGACCCTGCTTTCCAGGACCTTCTGCTTTCCCTCCACATCCTGAAGGGTGCCTCGCACCTGCAATATATCCCTCCCAGCGGAACATCCACCTATAATAAAAACGCAGCTGGTTAGAGCCATTATCCTTCTCAACAACTAGACCTCCCCTCTTCGCGCAACCATTGCTTGCCGCCTCCCTCCAAGACAAAATCCCGTCGTGCGGGGCCACATAAGCTCTAAGTCAGCCGCCGCTGCCCCGCACGAAAGAAATTATCGGATGTCAAAAATTACTGTGGGCGTTTCCACATCATTTCTGCAATTCGACGACGAAACGCGCTCTTCTGTTCTTCGCCCACGCTTCTTCGTTGTGACCGGGATCAAGGGGGCGCTCTTCGCCGTAGCTGATCGTTCTCATCTTTTGCTCATCGACTCCCAGACCGGCCAGGTAGCGCATCACCTCCGCCGCACGCCTCTCACCCAGTGCCATGTTGTACTCGTTGGTCCCCCACTCGTCACAGTGACCCTCTATGGTTAGACGGACAAAGGGATGCTTCATGAGCCATTCGGCGTCCCTTTGCAGTGCGTCTCGGGCATCAGCCCGAATACTGTATTCGTCGAAATCAAAATGAATGTCAGCAAGAGCCGCTTCATCCTTCACCAGGGTGCTTTTGCTCACTGCGGCCTGCTGTGCAACCTGCTCACGCTGTTCCCGTTCCTTGCGGAGGCGCTCACGCTCGGCCTTTTCTTCTGCCGTTATCTGGTCGAGTTCAGCCTGACGAGCCTGCTCCTTCGCCAATCTTTCCTTCTCCGCCTGCTGCTCGGCCAACCTCTCCTTTTCTTGCGCGGCGGCCCGGTCCAACTCGGCCTGGCGGGCTCGTTCCTTCGCCAACCTTTCCTTCTCCGCCTGCTCCGTGGCAAGTCGCTCGTTCTCCGCCCGGGCCAGCGCTGCCTGATCGGCGGTCTCGATGACGGCGCCAGACTGCTCTAGAGCTGCCGCCTGCTCTTCCATGACCGGAGGCTGCTCAGGTTTCTGGGCCACAACCTGCTTCTTTGTGCAGCCGCCGACGAAAATAATCATCACCAAGGCGAGCGTGGCGATACTAATCGATACTAATGCTTTTTTTTTCATAGGACGATGCTCCTTTCTCCTTGAAAACAAAGACCGCGAGACAGCTTCTGCAGCTCCTTCCGGGAATTACATGCGGAACTAGCAGCGGCGGACGGCCGCCACTCCACGAATCTTTTAAACCCCAGCCGAACTAAGGTCAACAAAAAATGACCCGCCACACACTGATCCGGCAGCGTCACTCTCAGCGGGCGACAGGCGACCACGCCGGATTGAGGCAATTATCCGCCCCTTCGTAGAGAAGTCTTACATTTGATCCGTTGGCATTCATTACGTACAGACAACTCCGGCCACTTTTCTTCGCGCGAAAAGCTAGATACCTGCCATCAGGGGACCAGGAGGGAGATTCTCCGCCTCCCGAAGTCAGTTGTACAA
>JAQULV010000298.1 GCA_028718405.1 Smithellaceae bacterium | reverse complement strand
AAAGGGCTGTCTCCAGATCAGGTCTTCAGGTAGCCGCAGCTCCTTACCCAGGAGTCGCACCTCGTCTTTGAACAGATGCTTCAAAGGTTCCACAAGTCTCATGTTCATCTTCTTGGGAAGGCCGCCCACATTATGATGGGACTTGATTACCGCCGAAGGGCCTCCGAAGGCCGAGCGTGATTCAATAACGTCCGGGTACAGCGTTCCTTGAGCGAGGAAAACGGCATCCTTGATTTTACCGGCTTCCCTTTCAAAGACCTCGATGAATATCCGGCCGATGATCTTTCTCTTCTTCTCCGGGTCGGCGACCCCTTTCAAGCCACGGAGAAATACCTTCTCGGCGCGCGCAAAACGGACATCCAGTTGAAAATGTTTTTTGAAAAGGGAAAGGACCTTTTCTGCCTCGTTTTGGCGCAGGAGGCCGTTGTCCACAAAAACACAGGTCAATTGATCGCCAATTGCCTTATGGAGAAGCAGGGCCGCGACCGACGAATCAACACCGCCCGAAAGTCCCAGGATGACCTTCTTATTGCCCACGGTTCTCCGAATCTCGTCAATTTGCTCGCGGACAAACGATTTCATCGTCCATGATTTCTTACAGTCGCAGACGCCGAAGAGAAAGTTCTCCAGCATCTTTTTCCCCTGAGGGGTGTGGACGACCTCAGGGTGAAATTGAAGGCCGTAGAACTTTCTTGCTTTATTTTGCGCGGCGGCAATCTTCGTGTTCGATGTTGACGCCGTGGCAGTAAATCCGCGGGGAAGTCGGCCAATGCTATCGCCGTGACTCATCCAGCAACGGGTCTTCTTGTCGATATCAGAGAACATCCCTTCGTCAAGCATGATATTGAGCTCGGCGAAACCATATTCCCTCTTTTCAGCCCGAACCACCTCTCCGCCCAAGCTGTGGACCATGAACTGCATACCGTAGCAGATGCCCAAAATAGGGATGCCAAGCGAGAAAATCCCTTGGTCCGCCTTGGGGGACTTTCCTTCGTAGATGCTGGCCGGTCCACCGGACAGGATAATCCCTTCCGGAGCCATAGCCTTTATTCTGGCAAGCTCTATGCTGGGAGGTTCGATCTGGCAGTAAACCCGATGTTCCCGGACACGCCGCGCGATCAGTTGGTTGTACTGTGAACCGAAATCGATAATGAGGATCATTTCTCCCCCTTATTTTTTTTCATCCAATCCAGAAACTGATCAAACAGATAATCCGCATCGTGAGGGCCGGGCGCCGCCTCGGGGTGGTATTGAACGGAGAAGGCCCTAAGTTCCGAGTCGCTTATGCCCTCGGAAGTCCCATCGTTCAAGTTGTCGTGAGTGCTTTTGAGGGTTCCGGGGAGAGACTCGGGCACAACCACAAAGCCATGATTCTGAGAGGTAATTTCCACACGGCATTTACCTTTGTTTTTTACGGGCTGGTTTACACCGTGATGCCCAAATTTTAACTTGGCGGTCTTTCCGCCGAGAGCCTGCCCCAGGATTTGGTGTCCCAGACAGATGCCGAATATTGGGACCTTGCCCAGCATCTTACGAACCGTGTCCACTATATAAGATAGTGCCGCCGGATCACCGGGACCGTTAGACAGCAAGATGCCCTGTGGCCGCCAAGAAAGTATCTCTTCGGCCGGAGACGAGGCAGGCACGACGATGACCTCGCAGCCTCTCTTTTCTAAGTTGCGCAGGATATTATACTTGACGCCACAGTCGAGAACGACGACTCGTCTTTTCCCCAAGGTTGCGGAAGAGGGGGCATCCTGAACACGTCCCTCCTTCCAGAGATATGCCTTGGAACAGGTGACGTTCTTGACGAGATCCCGTCCGACCAAACCTGGGTAGGCCCTAACTTTTTCAAGCAGGGCGTCCGTGCCGAAGTTCTCCGTGGAAATAATCCCTCTCATTGCGCCGGACAGCCGGATGCGGCGCGTGAGCGCGCGCGTGTCGATCCCGTCAACGCCCAGCTTACCGCGTTCCTCAAGGAAAACCTTGAGGGTCTTGGCGCTGCGCCAGTTACTTGGGAAATCCTCATATTCCTTGACGATGAAACCTTCCAGGTGGATATCCGCCGATTCCATGTCTTCGGGATTGATCCCGTAATTACCGATCAAGGGATAGGTCATCGTGACGATTTGTCCCTTGTAGGACGGATCGGTGATCACCTCCTGATAGCCGGTCATTCCCGTATTGAAAACAACCTCACCTAGGACTTCGCCTGATCCCGCAAAGGCGTAGCCTTGAAAGACACTACCGTCTTCCAAGATCAAGGTGGCAATTCTTTGTCGCCGGTTAAGCGACATCTTTTTCCTCCTGCTTCATTAGGCCAGTCGACTGACTATTCAAACACACCTATCCCGTAGCCTCCGGAAACAATCCCGCAGGGCAGACCTTGAGAAGGCAAAGATGTTCTGGAATATGCCCGCCGAATATAAAACAATCGTAACAATACTCTCGCGCCCACCGTCTCGGGCGCGAGAGATTATTAGTCTTTTTTTTTGTGGACGTCAATGATTTATGAGGGCGTACAAACTCCCTGTCCTAAAGTAAGGGCAGATAACGCTCGATCTCAAATTGACTCACGTGCGTCCGGAAGCGGTCCCACTCCACTTTTTTGTTGGCAATGAATTTCTGGAAGATATGATTACCCAGAGTCTCTTTCACAAGACTGCTCTTGCTGACGGCCTGCACCGCTTCATAAAGACTTCCCGGCAGGGAGGTGATTCCCGCCGCTTCTCTGGCTTTCTCATCCATCTCAAAGATGTCTTCTTCAACGGGTTCGGGCAGCTTATAGCCCTTTTCGATTCCCTTAAGCCCCGCGGCTAACATCACGGCGAAAGCGAGATAGGGGTTACAAGCGGGATCAGGCGAGCGGTATTCGATACGAGTCGCTTTTTCCTTGCCCGGCTTGTACATGGGAACGCGGATCATGGCCGAACGGTTACGCCGCGCCCATGAGACGTAGACCGGTGCCTCATAGCCCGGAACGAGTCTCTTGTAGGAATTGACCCACTGGTTGCAGACGGCCGTTATCTCGGGGGCATGAACCATTAGTCCCGCAATGTAGTTCTTCGCCAGCTTGGAGAGATGATATTTGTCCTTGCCATCGAAAAAGGCGTTGGTGCTGCCCTTAAATAGGGATTGGTGTGTATGCATGCCGCTGCCGTTCTGACCGAAAACAGGTTTGGGCATGAAGGTGGCGTAGACACCGTTTTGCCGGGCGATCTCCTTAACGGCCGTACGGTAGGTCATCACCTTGT
>JAQULV010000297.1 GCA_028718405.1 Smithellaceae bacterium | reverse complement strand
GATCTCTAAAAGATCGCCCAACGCATGGGGAAACCAACCGCCAAGATCACGCTGTCGCCCAGTTCCGTTTAAGTCGCGAAAGTCCGCGATGGCCACGGGAAACTTCTGCAGTGACGGTGCATCGATGTCGATATAGATTTTGGCGGCGCTATCGGTAGCCGTCAGAATCAGGACCGCCAACGCCAAAAGGAACTGGTTTCTATGCAAGCGCCTCATCTCCAGACTTCTCTCTTCTCCGTCCTCAAACTATCAAGGGAAACGGATCCCGAATTCTACGCTATCGCCACTGCCTTCCGGCAACGGGGGAAAGGGTATCTGTTTTCTCACCGCCAAAAGGGCTGAATTGTCATAGTAGGGATTGCCCGATTTTTTTTCATAGTGAATGTCTGTCACGGTGCCGTTTCGCGAGACCCTAACCGCGATCACCGCCGTCAGGTTTCTTCCTCCCGTCAGCGCGGGCGGACATGACCAACCACCCCTGATCCTTGCCCGGACGTAACCGGCGTATTCCGCCATTCGCCGATCCAATTCTTTGGACGCACCTGCCTGTCCGGCCAGAGAGGCCCTCTGTCCGGTGACGTTAGCTTGGGTTGAGGTAGCCAGCTTCCTTCTCAAATCTTCCAAGGCCTTACCAATAGCAGGGGAGGCGCTTTTTGCGAGGTCCATCTTCTTTGCGGACAAGGAGGCAAGAGGCTCGGCTGATTTCTCGAGGATCATCTCATGGCCCGAGGTACCGCCCTTCAGGAGTTCCGACGAAATCAGTGAGGAATGCCCGCCCGCATCCAACTCTGCGGTAGTGCCGACAAGTTGTACGGAGTAGACGGGACCGAAAGTCCATTTGGCTGTCGGTAGCGATTGAGAAAGGAAAAAGAGTAAAGAAAGAAGGACAACGTGTATGGCGCCGGAGATGACAACCATTTTTTGCAGGCCGATGCGGCTGGTGTTCCCTGCCCTCATCGATCTATAATCGATCATTTATGTTCCTCGGGCGGCTCCGTAATCATGCCCAATTTATCGACGCCGGCCTTCCTGATCTCGGACATGACCTCCACGACGAAGCCGTAAGGAACGTTCTTATCGGCACGCATAAACACCTCCCGGTCGATCCGGGAAGACATCATGGTCTCGAGTTTGGAGCTCAACAGCGCCATATTTGTCTTATCCTTATTGATGAATATCTCCTTGGTCCCATTGACCGTCAGGACAATCTTCTCTTCAGCGACGTCCATGCTGCGAGATTTTACCTTGGGCAGATCGACGTCGATTCCCATCTGAAGCATAGGGGCTGTCACCATAAAGATAATCAGAAGCACCAAGACCACATCCACCAGGGGCGTCACGTTGATCTCCGCGAGCAGCCTCCCCCGATTGTTTGCGTCTCTCAGTTTTCGTCTCATAGGAACCTTACCATCCATAGTGGTTCGCCGGACCGCGCGTTCGCAGTCGGTCTATTTGTTCGCCTGATGCCGCTCGACGATATTCAAGAACTCCGAAGCAAAATTATCCATCTCCAGGTTCATCGCCTTCACGCGGTTCACGTAATAGTTATAGAAGATGACCGCCGGAATTGCCGCTGCCAACCCCGCCGCCGTGGCGATCAGAGATTCCGAGATGCCCGGCGCCACCACGGCAAGCGTTGCCGCACCCTTGGCTCCGATTCCCTTAAAAGTATCCATGATTCCCCAGACCGTACCAAAAAGGCCGATGAAAGGCGAAGCGGAACCGGTTGTGGCCAGAAATCCCAATGCGGCTTCCATCTTCGAGGCCTCGGCGTCACAGGCGCGGTGCAAAGCACGTTCAACGTTATCGATGCCACGGATTTCCAAAGAGGAGGCGTAATCGGCGTTGTCCCGGGAGGATGCCGAGTCGCGCAGCACCTTGGTCAGCTTCGTGAGTTCGCCGTACCCAGAGCGGAAGACCTCGGCCAAGCTGGAATTCTCAAACTTCTTTGCCTGGGGCAGGAGGTCGGAAAGCTTGCTGCTCCCCATATAGGCGCCGAGGAAAGCCTTATTCTCCGCAACGATCTTTTTGAAGCCTTTGTACTTCAGAAAGATGATCGCCCAAGAAACTATGGAGAAGACGAGAAGCAAAAGGAGGACGAATTGCACCATGAGGCCTGCGTTTAGAACCATCCCCAAGAGACTCCCCTGAAAATGTCCTCCCAGGTCCATGGATGTTACTGAGCTTATATTGTTCACTTTATCCCTCTCCTTATTTATTAGAAGCCCACACCCTTCACGTCCTTCATTCGTCAGGAAGGGACGAACTGTCCACCCATGTAATGAAAAAAAAGGCCTTTGTCAATACGGCAGCTTCAACCTCAGTTTTGGACCGCCCTGGCAAACGTGCCCCGGCGCTGTCATCTAGAGCTCCTCAGGCGTGAAGGTCACGACGGATGAGATGTCCGCCTGATCGGAGAAGATCATGGCCAGGCGGTCCAGGCCCAACGCGACGCCCGCCGCCGGGGGCATTTCTTCCAGGGAGGAAAGAAATTTGTTTGGTTCAGGATAGATGACCTTGCCCATGGCGCGGCGACGGTCGTTGGCAGTGGCAAAGCGCCGCCGCTGCTCTTCCGGATCAATGAGCTCCGAAAAGGCGTTGGCAAGCTCCATTCCCGCCATGTATAGCTCGAAGCGCTCGGCAAAACCAGGATCGTCCGGCTTCGCCCTGGCCAAAGCACCCAGTGATAGAGGATAGTCGCAAAGGATGAGGGGGCTTTCAAATCCCAGCTGCGTCTCGATATGATCAACCAGTTCCTCATCGAAACGATCGCTTTCCAGAGCATCGCTCAGGCTCATGGAACCGTATCGTGCAAAGGCATCGGTCACGGTGAGCCTCTTCCAGGGACCGTGCAGGTCGATTGTATGCCCCTGATAAACGATGGAGTCCCGACCGATGAGCTCCGCGGCAACGAAGCACAGAAGATCCTCGCACTCCTGCATCATGCCTCGATAATCGGCTCCCACCCGGTACCATTCGAGCATTGTGAACTCAGGCAGGTGCCGGGAGCCACGTTCGCCGGCGCGGAAACATTTGCAGATTTGAAAGATACGGAAGAAGCTCTGGGAGAGCATTCGCTTCATGGCAAGCTCGGGTGAAGTCTGAAGAAACCAATCGCCTGCCAGCGGGGCATCGATGTGTTCTTCCGGAGCCGGCGCAGGTATCCGCAACGGGGTCTCCACTTCCAGGTAATCGTGTTGGGTGAAGAAGAGGCGCACGGCCCTCATCATCCGCTCGCGGATGCGCAGAGCCTCCAGGCGTGGC
>JAQULV010000296.1 GCA_028718405.1 Smithellaceae bacterium | reverse complement strand
TCGCAGAGAAGATCATCGCCGAATCCAAGAAGGAGGAGGCTTGATCCCGATGCCGATAAAGGCTGGCGTTGTCACGATCCGCGATAATGGAGCACGTGGCGAAAGAGAGGATCTGAGCGGTCGTGAAGCGGCGGCTATGCTTGCCAACGTTGACATTGACGTAGTCAAGACTCTCATTGTTCCCGACGAGATCGATCAGATCAAGGCGGCGCTTATCGACTTGGCCGATTCCGAAGGACTGGATCTCATCGTTACCACGGGCGGTACCGGGGTAAGCCCCCGTGATGTCACGCCCGAGGCAACTCTTGCCGTCATCGGCAGGGAAGTACGCGGCATGGCCGAGGCGATGCGCCAGACCAGCCTTGCCGTCACCCCTCACGCCATGATCTCCCGGGCGGTAGTGGGAATCAGAGGATGTACCCTGATCATCAATCTCCCCGGCAGCCCCAAAGGGGTGAAGGAGAACCTGTCTGTGGTTCTACCGGCGGTCAAGCATGCTGTGGGAAAAATCAAGGGTGACCCTTCAGAATGCGCGAGTTGAGGTAATCGATCGCCCTTTCTTTGTGCGTTCCCGGCCAGAACACCCGGCCGCAGTGCGGACACTTCAAGAATTCTTCGACGTTCTCCCACACGTAAGGTGGAACCGCCGTTGCCACATCCTTTTTCTCGATTCTTTGCAGGGGTTCGTTGCAGACAAGACACCGACTGAAAAACAACTCTCGACGCGGCACGAGTCCGAGTCGCGTTATAACCTCGCCGATCTGCTCGCCGGCGCGATCATGGACAACGATCATTGCACCCGGCTCAGCCAGGTTCTTCTTCCGTGTCAGAGCGAGTCGCCCCTCGCGAGCCGCCCGCGTTAGAAACTCTTCGTCCGTTCCCGTCTCTTGATAGACGGCGTCGTAGCCCAGAATCCGGAGCCACTTTGGGAGTCTTCCCAACGTGGAATCGACCAGAAACTTCGGCTTGCCTTTGGCCTCAGCTTCCTTGCTCTCTTCCCGACAGCTTCTCTTCGTCATCGATGATCAAAGGTTTTTCGCTCTCGCGCAATTGTTTCTTAAGTTCCTTGATCAACTTGTTCTGTTTGGTAATGGTCCGGCTCAGCCTGAATCTCTCTACGACCCCCATAAACCCTGTGAAGACAACGCCAGCCAGGAAGGCCATGGAGATGAGCATATAAGCGGGAATGGGCTCCGGGGTGACGTATTCATAGTACCGCAGAAACACACCCGCGGTGTTCTGCAGCGAGAAAGTGATGATGAAAAGAACGACGATGCCAACAACGATAGTGTAAAAGACTTTCATTCCGCGCCCTCCCGCCGCCGGTTGAAGAACGGCAACAGCTTTTCATAGGTCCCGGCCAGATCCTCGGGGATGATCCTCACGTCGTCGATCACGCTCATGTAGTTGGTGTCTCCGCACCACCGTGGAACGATGTGAAGATGGAGATGGTCGTCGACGCCAGCGCCGGCGGCCTTGCCCAGGTTGACACCGATATTGAATCCTTCGGGAGCGATCGCTTCTCTGAGCACGCCTTCGGCAAGGACGAGAAGATCCATAAGCTCGAGCCTCTCCTCCGCAGTCAGTTCCTTCAAGGCACCGACATGACGCGTCGGAACGATCATGAGATGACCGCTCGTATAGGGGTAACAGTTCATGATGACGAAGGCGGTTTTCCCTTCATAGAGGACGTATTCACTACACCTGACGGAATCCTTGCAGAACACACACCCTTCCGGTTTCTCACCCTTGATGTAAGCCATTCGCCACGGTGCAAATATCGTCTTCATCGTGAATCTCCTTCGATGTCCACGTCGCCGGGAACACCGATCAATAGTCTACCTCGACGATCCGACCTTCAATATTTTCGCCGACCTCGATGATCCCCACGGTATTCCGCTTAGTGAAGAGTTTGTCGACAGGGGAGCCAGGATTAAAGAAGAGCACCTCTTCACGTCGGTGATTGTCCGCTTGATGCGTGTGGCCGTAAACAACGCAATCGATGGAACCAAAAATCTTCAGAAGCCCCTCTTCAAGCGGGCCCTCGATCCCGTAGCCGTGGATAAGCCCGATGCGAAAGCCTCTCACTTCAACAACCAGAGACCGGGGCAGAGCTCGCTTTGTCGCCGGAAGATCCATGTTGCCGTGGACTGCGTTCACGTCGCGCCGTCCAAACATTTCCAGAACACCCAGATCGATGATATCGCCTGCGTGGAGAATGCAATCCGCGCCGGCAAAATGTTCATCGATAATCTTCTGTAGCCTTTCGTCGTGGCCAGGCAGATGAGTATCGGATATAACCCCTATCTTCATTCCCGTCTCCTTTCCGGGAGCGCAAATTATAGCGATAAGGACCAAAAAGACAAGCACTAATTGGGCGGTGGATTATAAGCTTTATAGAGAAACGACTGGAGAACAAAAGCGGAAGATCAGAGGCGATGACTATTTATATGGAGTTTCGTTGGTGGACATCCAGTAGGCGACCATCCTTGATATTACCAGATCGAACTGTTCGTAATCGACCGGTTTGATGACGTAACTGTTTACCCCCAGCTCATATGCTTTGATGATGTCTCTTTCCTGATTGGAGGAGGACAGGATGACGATGGGAATCCATTTCGTTCTCTCATCAGTCTTCAATCGTCGTAGTACCTCGAAGCCGTCGACCTTAGGAAGTTTGAGATCCAACAGCACCAGTCTCAACCCGGCGACGACCCCCTCCCCACTTCTCCCGTCCTTCCCGAAGATAAGGTTCAGGGCCTCCTGGCCGTCGTGCGCTACATCTACGGTGTGGCTTAGGTTATGTTTCTTAAGGACGCGCAGCGTCAGCTGCGCGTCTCGCACATTGTCTTCAACCTGAAGGATTTCCAATTCCTCTCTCCTGATCTCTTACTACTTTTAAAATGGCGCTATTCCGCCTCGCCATCCCCTATATCTGCCTCGATCGGCAGGGTGAAATAAAAGCACGCCCCTTCGTTCTCCTTCCCTTCCCCCCATACCCGGCCACCATGCCGGCTGATAATACGCTGCACGATCGCCAGTCCCACTCCTGTGCCTTCAAATTCAGACTCACTGTGAAGCCGACTGAAAACACCGAAGAGTTTGTCCGCGTATCTCATATCGAAACCGACGCCGTTGTCCTTAACGTAATAGCCGCTCCGGCTCTCCTGTCTGTATCCCCCCAATTCCACCCGGGGCTCCTTCCGGTCTCGCGTGAATTTCAGAGCATTGGCAATGAGATTCGAATACACCTGTCGGATCATCGTGGGGTCGCCGTAGG
>JAQULV010000295.1 GCA_028718405.1 Smithellaceae bacterium | reverse complement strand
CGCGCTTCCTCCGCCGCCGCTCCCGGGCCAACGCGGTCTGGGGCGCGTGTTTTCTCGTGATCGCGGGCGGCCTTCTCGCCCAGCGGATGGGGGTCGCCGCCGCCGTTCTGGCGCTGGCGGCCACGGCGGCCGTGTCGGCTTACAGCCGGCGCAAGATCGGCGGCTTCACGGGCGACACCCTGGGCGCCGCGTGCGAGATCGCGGAATCCACGGTCCTCCTCACGGCGGCGGCCTGGGCCTACGGTCTTTTGCTTTTCTGATGTTGAAGAGACCGCAGGGAGGGCAACTCCCCGGCGGACGGAACCTCGGAAAAGAGGCGCATCCAGTTGAACCAGACAGATCCCTTGAGTTGGCGCAACAGGCCATTGTTGCGGCGAACGGGGCAGCAGGGGCGCCACGCTGATGTTCCCGCAAAATCCCATCGGCTTGCGCATGATATTTCCGATTGGAAGGACTGAACTTAATCCGGGAAGGAGGCAGATCGATGAACAAGACAACCGTCGAGGGCAATCTGATCGCCCAGCCGCTGAAGCTGGCCGATCTGGCCGTCTATCAGACGCATTCCATCGTCAGCCGCGAGATCATCAAGAAAGCAACGGGAACCGTCACGGTGTTCGCCTTCGATGCGGGTGAAGGCCTCAGTGAACATACGGCGCCGTTCGACGCCTTGGTGTACGCCCTGGAAGGTCGGGGCGAGATCATGATCTCGGAAACATGGCACACCGTCCGGGAAGGCGACATGATCATCATGCCGGCCAACCGTCCCCATGCGGTCAAAGCCACGGACCGCTTCAAGATGCTGCTGGTCCTGGTCAAATAGGAGCCGAAAACATGCATCTTGAACGCGTCACGATTCACCCGGACAAGTATCCCCTGCGGGATCGTTACCCGTTCAACCTGCCTATTTTTTCACAGCCCCAATCCATCCCGTTCACAACGCCCGTGACCCTTTTCGTCGGAGAAAACGGAACGGGCAAGTCCACACTCCTGGAGGCGCTCGCCCGGAGTTGCGGAATCCATATCTGGCGCGATGTGTCACGGTCCCGCTTCGAGAACAATCCGTACGAGGACCAGTTTCATCGCTGCCTGAGCGTGACGTGGACATCGGGCCGCGTGCCCGGATCGTACTTCGGGTCCGCCATCTTTCACCACTTCGCCCAGATTCTGGATGAGTGGGCGGCGGCCGACCCTGGCCAACTCAGGTATTTCGGTGGAAAGTCGCTCCTGACCCAGTCGCACGGCCAGTCGCTCCTGTCCTTTTTCCGGAGCCGTTACCGCCTGAAGGGTCTCTACCTCCTGGACGAACCGGAGACGGCCTTATCCCCTCGCAGCCAGATCGATCTTCTGGAGATCCTGACAAATGCCGACGACGGCAGAGATGCCCAGTTCATTATCGCCACCCATTCCCCGCTTCTTCTGGCATGCCCCGGCGCCGTCATTTACAGTTTCGATGCAACGCCTATAAAGACGTTGACCTACGAAGAAACGGGGCACTATCGGATCTACAAAAGCTTCATGGAAGACCGGCGCCGCTTCCTGAGGTCACGGCCGTCTGACGATACGGCATAGGGGTAAATCCGTGTGACGATGGGAGACAGTACCTGAAAAGGGTGCGTACCACAGGCAAAACACCACCCTCTACTCCGAGGCGTCAGGAGCAAAGCCTTAGCAATGGTTGATGACCTTGGCCCGGGACAGGCAATCTGATGCCGGTGGGGTCAATGGTCCTTTATTTCTCCTGAACGACCTCTTCCTGGGCCTGTTTTGGTATGCTCTTTTTCCCACCGTAGCCCCTTTTATCCGGCGCGGCAACACACGCGGCAAGAAAGGAAACGATGATCAGGAACGACAAAAGGGCGGCAAAACGCTTCATATCCCCTCCTGGATGGTGTGGTGCAAATAAATTTATCTGCCCGTAACGACCTCTTCCTGGGCCGGTTTCGGCTGGCTTATCTTCCCGCCATCGCCTCTTTTGTCGGGTCCGGCAGCGCACGCGGCAAGAAAGGAAACGATGATCAGGCATGACAAAAGGACGGCAAAACGTTTCATATCCCCTCCTGGATAGCGTCGTTGCATAAATTTGGTCCGTATTATACTATTGCACCCACAAAAAACAAGGAATAAGCCCATGAAGAAATCATCAGCGACCTTGTTATTGTCTCTGCTGCTCATTTCCTGCGGACGCCTTGAACCGTACGCTGTGCCGCAGGTCTACCTGAACAGCGGCGAGCTGAGGATGGATATCAAGACCGAGGTGAGCGCCGTATCCGCGCTTGCCGTCTCGCCGGACGGCCGTTATCTCCTCACGGTGGACAACGGCGGCACCTACACGGCCAGCGACTTCGGCGTAGTCCGGATGTGGGACCTCGTCGAAGGCCGCCAGGTCTTCAAGAAGACCAACACGCTGAAACTGGCCCATGGGGTGGCGATCTCGCCGGACGGCCGGTATGCGGCAACGGGCGGCGAGACGAGACCTTTTCTGGGCAACCGAAACGTCCCGAAGGAAAAAGAGCGGGAGCAGTATGCCCTGAACGTCTGGGATTTGACGACGGGAACAATCGCCCGGACTTTCGCCGGCTTCAAGGGGCCGTATCGGCAAGTCTACGATGTCAAGTTCTCCCGCGACGGCCGGTATTTCCTTGCCGTAAGCGTGGGCGAGATCTACGTGTTCGACACGTCAATCTGGAGGGCCATCCGCAAGTTCCCAGGCAATCAGTACGGCGGGGCTGCCGATTTCTCACCGGACGGCAAAAGACTCCTGACCGGAGACAGAAACGGCCTGTTCCATCTCTGGGACATCGCGACTTCGAGGAAGATCTGGACCATCCAGGGGCACAAATCGGGCATCATCGGGCTCACGGATGCGACCGGTGCCGCCTTCTCGCCGGACGGCAAGTCCGTTGTGACCAGTTCCGGACATGATGGGAGGGTCCGCCTGTGGGATGCGGCAAACGGCAAGCAGTTGAGGGAATATACGGACTACAGGGTCGCCGAATATGGCGTCTCCGGCGTGAACGGCCTGTCCCTTTCCCCGGACGGAACGCAGCTTCTGGTCCTGGCCCAGCCGCTGAAAATCGTGGAGCTTCGGACAGGAAAAGAGCTGGCCGATCTTTCCGCTGCCTGGAAGGGCCAGCAGCTCACATATGCGGGAAAGGCCCTTTCCGGAATGTTTCACCCGGACGGCAAGCGAGTGCTGCTCAACCCGGGCGATGCCGCGGTCAGGATGTACGATGCGCAAACGGGTGAAGAGATGGCCATGTTCGTCGGCTTTGCCGACGGCGAATGGCTCGTCATCACCAAGGAGGGTTA
>JAQULV010000294.1 GCA_028718405.1 Smithellaceae bacterium | reverse complement strand
GTCTGCGCCGTAGCTGAAAGGGTATTCCTCATATAGCTGCACGTCGCTCAAAAGACCCGCCCGCGCAAAGCACCCTTCGATGAGATCGTGGCTCAGAATCCGGTTCTCGGGAAAACGTCCCTTGAGAACCTGCTCGAAGGCATCGATTTCATAGATGCCCTTGCCGATGAAAGAACCTTCCCCGAAGAGATCCTGATAAACGTCGGACACAACGCGGGTATAGGGGTCGATGCCCGCATCGCTTCCCCACATACGGGCATAGCGCGATCGATTCGTGCCGGGCAGACTCACGGCCACCCGCGGCTGGAGGATACCGTATCCGGCTGAGATTCGTTGCCGGCCTTCATCGTATTGGGGACGATTCAACGGATGTGCCATGGCCCCCACCAACTGCCACGCCGCGTCACGGGGAAGTTGCGTGTCCGTATCAAGGGTTATGATGTATTTTACCTTCTCCAGTCCTTCCGTATCACCAACGATGAGCGAGAAGCACTCTCTCGGTCCGCCCCGAAGAAAAGCATTCAGCTCGGATAGCTTCCCCCGCTTGCGTTCATAACCCATCCAGACGCGGTCCCGTGGATTGAAGCGGCGGGGACGATGGAAAAGAAAGAAGATATCATTTCCTGAAGTTCGATATTTTTCGTTCAGCGCTTCGATGCCCCGCCGAGCCAGCAACAGCAGCGGCCTATCCTCAGGCAGCGACTCAGCCGCCGCATCCCGAAAATCAGTGAGCAGGACAAAACGCAGGTTTTCGCCCCTGTTGGCCAGAAACCTGACCTCCAGCGCCTCCAGCAGATGTTCGATGCTTTCTGGGCCTGTGATCATCGTCGGAACAACTACCAGGGTGGACGATTCCGGTGGGATGCCTTTGGAAAAATCCATGCGGGGAAGCGATCGGGGAGACACCAGACGCGTCGTCAGCCAGTTCACTAAGGCGATCGCCAACTGGCTTACACCGATCAGGGAGACGATGCCGACCAGCCACATGCAGGGAGAGCGCCATCCGCTTCCCTGGACCGCGGAAAGCAAACACCCGGTGAAGACCGCGGTGAGCGCGCCGATCGTGCCAAGATAGAAGAGCAGAGGAAAGCGGTGTATGACCTTCCGCATCGCTTCGACGGAAGACAGGCGCATCCCGGCACGCCTTTCGAGCCTAGCCAACCCCTTGTCCATAAGGTAGAAGCCGACATGACGCTCCCTGTCGTCGCCGACACCCCGCCCCTCGCCCTTGCCGGCAAGTTCTATGGCGATACGGGCCACCTCGTTCTCGTTCAGGGCGCTGCTCTTCGCCACCTTCTCCACGACATGGCGGTATTGATCACGAGTGGCGAAATCCATCCCCCGATAAACACCGGCCGGGTCCTCGCAGAGCGTCTGTTCGACCGCGCTCATGGTTTCGACAAATTTGCGCCAATCCATGGCGCCAAGGAAACGGAGGCTGCCGATGCTGTTGCTTATGGAAAGCTGATCGGCCGCCTGTTGCCGGTTTTCCGACTGAATCAGCTGTTCGATCGTCATACTTGTCTCGGCCAGCTGCTGTTCTATCCAGGTCAGCGGCAAAGCGAGAGCGGGCCCCCGGCCCTGCAGACGGCGTGTAAGCTCCGCAACGAAGGAACTGACCATGGGCGGTTTGGAGCGCGCCATGTCGGCTATGACCAGGATTAAATCCTTAGGGTTACGCGCGGCGGTCTCGGTAATCCGGTCCGCCCAGTGATCGGCATAGTTCCGATCGATCCTGTCGGCGGCGATCCGCGTGGCGACGCGCCGGAGATTCTCGATCAGCGCGAGGCGCAGCATGATGGGGATGGCCCATAATTCTCCCAGTTGCAGTACGGTGACTCTCTGATAGGCCGCCACGAAACCGCCGAGCCCCTCAGGATCCACTCGGCCATCTCCATGGGAGATCGTCTCCAGGGCAATATCGTACACACGGGGAAGACCCTTCGACGGACCATTTTTCAAGCGGGGCAACCCCTTGCTGTAGCCCTTCGGCAGGTGTCTCTTGGCCGTCCGAATCTGCTCTTCGATGAGATAGAAGTTATCAAGGAGCCATTCCCCGGCCGGTGTGATCCTCCGGTTCCCTTTCACGGCCTCCGTAAGCAGGTCACGGACCTTATGAAGGACACCTTCATTCTCGCTGAGCCTTGCGAGCAGTTGTTCGGCGGTACGGTCTGGACTCAACGTGTGGGCGGCGGCGAGGGTCTTGCCGTGCTGCTCCATCTGAGAGGCGCTGAATAGCTCCGCTCTCAAGGGAGGCTTGTCGATCAGGTGCTTCCGTGGGAAAGGTTTTCCACGGAGGCGCACCTGCAATTGGTGCAGGTTTCCGACTGCGGTCGTGCTGAGGAACGCCAAGTTGAATATCTCCTAGTTGAAGAGTGAAATCTAAACCAACCGGATAGCGAATGTGGCAGCGTTTTGGACTCCCGCTCTTCGGCGATCACGGGCAGTATTATCGAAGTGGGTGCAGGTCACTTTATGTGATTATAGTCTATGCCTATTGGTGGGTGAGTTACCAGCTTTATTATCGGGCACCGGTGTCCCCAGTAGCCCGATCTACGAACACGGCAATGCTCCGGCCATACCCCGTGACTTCCTGAAATCCACGCTTGATATATGAGACAAACCTAATTCCTCTTTCTGGGGATTAGACATTGTCGGAACCCTATCGCATTCTCATTCGGGAAGATAATCCCGCAGACGTCGTGTTGATTTCGTGTCGGGCTGCAAGAGGCAGGGTTCTTCGTCACGTCAAAGTTGGCGGAACGCGCCGTGATAGCTGTATTCGAGCGTTCCGTGAGGAAGTCTCACACAGATTCACACATAGGCGAAACCGTGGAATTGGCCGTTAACGCTAACCCCACGGAATTAACTGGAGCCGATGGCCAGGATCGAACTGGCGACCTGCTGATTACGAATCAGCTGCTCTACCGGCTGAGCTACATCGGCTCTTATGGAACAGCCAGCAAATGATCGGTGTATTTAACCTATGAGCCTTGCCTTGTCAAGGATTTAGCTGCCCCGCGCATAACGTGGCACTCGCCCCGCCGCACGGCCCCCACTCGTTTCCCTTCCAGGAATTCACCTTGACTCTCAGGTCCCGTTTGGTATGATTCCTTCAATTTCCCAGGAGGATAAGCCATGAAGGACAAGCTTCGGAAATTATTTTCCGTGTCGCCCCTCAAGATCACGGTGCTGGTCGTTCTCGTCGCTCTCGTGCTCTTCTTCCTGGATATACCGTTTCTCCGCTTCATGGAGCTGAAAGCCTTGGACCTCAGGATGGTCTCGCGCGGCGCCATCCCGTCCGGCGGTGAGACGGTTATCGTAACGGTGGAT
>JAQULV010000293.1 GCA_028718405.1 Smithellaceae bacterium | reverse complement strand
TCCGAAATGAAGGTCGATGTCAAGTATCAATGCTTTTTTGATTCTTTCCTGACGATAAAGTTTCGCGATGGCCACCGCCATGTTGTTGAAGTAGCAAAATCCCCAGGCGCTGCCGGCCGAGGCATGGTGGCCGGGAGGCCTGATCAGGGCGAAGCAAGGTTCGGAAAGACCGATCTCCGCTGCTTGAATGGCGCCGCCGGCGGCAAGTGCTGCTATCTCGTATACCCCTTCGCGGGCCACACTACCGATATGAGTCGCCGTATGTACAGCTTCGATGTCCTCTCTCCGGGCGGGAAGAGGCTTAACAAAGGCGACACTGTCCTTAATCGCTGTGACGATCGCTTCGATGCGGCCAGGGGCGGCCGCAGGATCTGAGGAGTAGCACTGGGTGAAGTCCTCGTGATAAACGACCTTCATGTTGCACCTCCTTCCTACAGTTCGCCGGGGAAAATGAACCCCACCTTGTGCAGGGCCAGTATGGTTTTCTTGGCAACGTCAAGCGACGCCAAGTCTTCCACCGTAAGCCAGCGAGCCTCCAGAGCATCGCTTGCCCCGGCCACTTCGCCGCCGACGTACTCAGCGGCCAGATCTACGATTACGTAATGGAAGCGGAGCCGACCTTTCTGGTCCCATTCAAAAAAGTCGAACGTGAAAACCGGTTCCCCGGCTTTAATCACGATTCCCGTCTCTTCCCGAATTTCCCTTTCCGCGCCCTGCTGCAGGGTTTCGCCCAATTCCAGCAAGCCTCCCGGAATGGCCCAAAGGCCTTGGCTGGGTGCGACGCCGCGTTTTACCAGAAGAACACGTCCATCTGTTATTACGATCGCACCGACGCCCACCCTTGGAGAATCGGGGTATTCCCTTCTGCCCATGATTGTCACCAGCCTTCCACGGGAAAGTGAAAGGTTGTTTCCTGGAAGGAATTCGAGCCCGGCGTGAAGACGCGCTCCACTATCGAGGCGACCCCCTTTGCATCTATCGTCAGCACAGTAGAGGAGCGTGTTCCGTATAGAGGGCTAACGATAAAAAGGGGCGAAAGGATCCTCTCCCATTCCAGGCCTACACCGGTATCAGGCAAGGCCGCGTCGGCCGGCCGCGCTTGGTCGGAAAGGATCGCAAAGAGATCATCAATCGCTGGTCCACCTTGCCCCGCAAGAATCATAACCAGAGATTTCTTCCCTTTTTCCACTTTGGGCCAAGACGTGTCGAGCAGATGATTACTCAAACCATAGACGCCCGGCGCCAGCCGCCTCTTGGCACCCCCTCGGTTCGAGAAGTAGTAAAGGCTTTCGCCGTCTCCCCCAAGGAGGCTGAATCCATTGTATGCACTCGCCGCTGGCGTCAAGCGCCCCAGATAGGAATCTACGGACTCTCTGCTCTGCAGGAAATCCCTCACTAGCAAGCCTCGGGAAGGGGCGTCGGCTCTGAGAGAAGCCGGATCGCGATAATTAGTCAGGGCAGCCAGTCTCCCCCCTCTGGTCATTCCTAGCCAGGTACCCCCTTCTTTGAGATCGCGTCCCGCGACCATTTCCGGAGACTCTTTCCAGAAGGAAATCCCCTCCGCAGGGCGATCATAAAACTCATCACGGTTGGCGGCCAGGATCAGAGGATAGGAAGGGTGACATCGATAGGAGAAGAGGATAAGGCACATACTGTAAGGACCGCTAAACCCGCATCTTGATATTTTTGATGATCTCCGCCATGACCTCGCCGGCAGAGGCGTTGATCACGACATCGGCCTCCCTGTCGAAGGAGGTCGGTCCGATGTTGATGATCACGAGCTTCGCCCCTCCCTCCTGAGCGTAAGCGGGGATATAAGCCGCCGGATGGACAACGAGAGATGAGCCGATCACCAGAAGCAGATCGCAGCTCCCTGCGTGTAGGACGGCCTTGCGAAAAGTCCTCTCGGGAAGAGATTCTCCAAAGAAGACCACGTCGGGCTTCAGTATCCCGCTGCATTTCTCGCAGATCGGCACCTCCTCGTTATATCGGTATTTCTCGAGAAAACCCTCCATAGCGTAACGCTCACCGCAGCCAAGGCACCTGAGCCAGCGCATGTTGCCGTGGAGTTCAAAAACCTTTTCGGGGTCAACGCCTGCCTTTTGGTGCAGGTTGTCCACATTCTGGGTGACGACACAGGAGAGCTTTCCCAAGCGCTCCAGTTCAGTTATGGCGAAATGGGCGCGGTTCGGCTGAACGTCCGCCGTCAGCCCCCCTTCCACCAGGATATGCCACTGCTTCTTTCTCGTTTCCGGACTGTTCAAGAATCTCTCGATCGTGAAATCCTCGGGGTCAAATCTTGACCACAGACCACCAGGGCTCCGGAAATCCGGTATGCCCGACTCGGTGCTGATGCCGGCGCCGGTGAAAACGACGACCTTTCGGGCGTCGATGATCATGTCAGCAACCTTTTCTATCTTCTCTTTTTGGGAAACAACGTCCATAATTAAATGGTAGCCTTTTCCGGAACAGCTGAAACGTATAGAAAAATGATGTACCTATCGAGAAGGAAAATCAAGGAAAAGAAGCTCCCGCAGGGCCGCATAGCGTCGGGAGAGCTTGAAGAAAAAGTTCTTGACAGGGGCAAGCCTTTATTATAGAAATCTTACAACTTCGCAAAAGGTGTATGCTAAGTCCTTCCTTATTTGGAGTACCAAGAATCAATTAGCAACCCTTAAAATTAATCCGCAATATCATCCAATAGGTCGTTTGCGATATCTTTTCACAATTACGGATGTTGAAGAAAGAGGTCTCACAGCCTCCATTAAGGCATACCGGACATACCGGGCATGTCAATAACGTTGCAAGGGAATATACATGAACATTGAAGACATTAAGAGGCAACCGATCAGCGAGCTGGCCAAATTGGCTCAGGACCTGAACGTCGCCGGTGCCAGCGGCATGCGGAGGCAGGATCTTATCTTCTCCATCCTCCAAGCCCAGGCGGAGAAAAACGGGATGATCTCCGGTTCGGGCGTCTTAGAGATACTACCGGATGGTTTCGGTTTTCTCCGGGCGGTCGATTACAATTATCTACCGAGCCCTGATGATATTTACATTTCTCCTTCCCAGATTCGCAGGTTTAATCTCCGCACCGGCGATACGATTTCCGGTGAGGTCCGTCCCCCAAAAGAGGGCGAGAAGTACTTCGCGCTGCTTAAGGTTGACACGGTCAATTTCGAGCCACCGGATACGGTGCGCGACAAGATACTTTTTGATAATCTGACGCCCCTCTATCCCGAAGAGAAACTGAATCTGGAGTTCGACGCCGAGAATTTCTCGACGCGCATCATGGACCTGTTCACCCCCATCGGTAAAGGACAGAGATCGCTGATCGT
>JAQULV010000292.1 GCA_028718405.1 Smithellaceae bacterium | reverse complement strand
AGACCGAAGATCATACCGATGGCGCAGATAACCAAACCGATGTTCAGGATATCAATGCCACCAAGCAGGTAACCGTAGACGTTAAACGCCACGGCGGACAGGTCTGGAAGCTTAATGTCCGCTTCACCGGCGAAGGCCATCGGCGCCATCAACAGCAGGATGAGGCCGACGGTTAAGATGGATAAGAAACGATGTTTACCCCTGTACATTATTTAACCTCCTCGCAAAAAATTTTTATGGTCTTCCCATTATACTTAGTCATAGCCGACTGAAGATTTGTTGAAATGATCTCCTCGATGGCATCATCAGCCGTGGCGACGAACTCGGGAAGAACCTTCATCTCTTCTTCCGTGAAGCGCGAAAGGACGTAACTTTCAACCATTTCCTTCTGCACCGGTTTGCCTATCCCCATCCTCACTCTCGTGAAGTCCGATGCGCCCAGATGCTCGATGATTGAAACCAGCCCTTTGTGCCCCCCATGACCGCCGCCCGCCCGGAGCCTAATCGTTCCGAAAGGCAGGTCCAGGTCGTCATGGACAACTATCAACTCTTCTTTGCTTAGCTTGAAGTAATCTACAATCTTTCTTACCGAGAGCCCACTTAAGTTCATGAAGGTCTGCGGTTTTGCCAGGAGAACCTGCCCATCGTCGGTTCTCGCCTTAACGTAAAGGGCATCAAAGCCCTTCTGATCGATCTTTACCTGCCACCGCTTGGCGAGCAGGTCGACAACCAGGAATCCCAAGTTGTGTCTGCTCATGCTGTAACGGACACCGGGGTTTCCCAGCCCGACGATCAGGACCATTCACGCCACCTGGTTAGGTCTCTTCACTTCAAGGCCTCCTTTGCAGGTCAGGAGGTATTAAGATTCTTCCTCTTTCTTCGGTGCCTCTTTTACTTCTTCCGCAGCCTCGGGAGCCGGCGCCTCAACCGGGGCAGCCGCCTTGACAGCAACAACGGAAGCAATCGGTGCATCCTCGGAGTCCAGAACGGTGATACCGGCAGGCAGAGTCAGATCTTTGATCTTCAAAACGTCGCCGATCCCCAGACCGCTCAAGTCCACGGCGATATGATCGGGCAGATCAGTAGGCAGACAGGAAACCTTAAGCTCCCGCCTGATGTGCTGAAGTTCGCCATCTCCGTTCTCGACGCCAGCGGCTTTGCCGACGAAATGAAGAGGTACCTCGGAGGTTATCTTATGGTCCATGCTGACCGCGTAGAAATCGACATGATAGAATCTGCCACCCAAAGGTTCTTTCTGCAATTCCTTGATCATGCAGAGTTTCTCTTGCTTCTTCTTTTTGGCTTCTTCAAAGACCAGCTTTATGAATACATGCTCCTCTTTCTTTTTGAGCATGCTCAGCAAGTCGGCAGATTTGACGGACAGCATGATTGTCTCCGCCTGGGGCCCGTAATAGACGGCCGGGACGATGCCCTGCGCCCTTAATTTCCTGGCCGATCCTTTTCCAGCGGCGCTGCGGATCTCAGCCTTTAACTCGCTTATTTCCATCTACTCCTCCTAGATAAATAGTGAACTTACCGAATCATTGTAATAAATCCTGCGAACGGCTTCACTAAGCAACCCTGAGACGGTGAGAACCTTTATCCGCTTGCAGGATCTTGCCTTGTCGTGCAGGGGGATCGTATCAGTAACCACCACCTCCCTGATACTTGATCCTTCGATCCGTTCGATGGCTGGTCCCGACAGGACAGGATGTGTACAACACACCGATACCTCAGTGGCACCCTCGTCGACGAGCGCCTTGGTGGCCTGGACGACGGTGCCCGCCGTGTCTATCATGTCATCCAAAAGGACGACCTTCTTTCCCTTTACGTTACCGATAATGTTCATGACTTGGGCTTCATTGGGGCCTTCACGCCTCTTGTCGATGATGGCAAGACTGGCACCCAATCTTGTGCCGAAGGCCCTGGCTCTTTCCACGCCGCCGGTGTCCGGAGACACGATGACAAAATTATCCTGATAATTCTTTTTCAGATAATCCAAAAGAACGGGCGTGGCGAAGAGGTTGTCCACGGGGATGTTGAAGAATCCCTGAATTTGACCGGCGTGAAGGTCCATAGAGAGCACCCGATTAGCGCCGGCAGTATGAATAAGATCGGCGACCAGTTTAGCCGTGATCGGAGCGCGCGGGGCCACCTTCCTGTCCTGACGGGCGTAACCGTAATAGGGGATCACTGCGGTGATCCGATCTGCCGAGGCCCTCTTCATGGCGTCGACCATGATGAGCAGCTCCATCAAGGTCGAATTGACGGGAGGGCAGGTGGACTGGACGATAAAGACATCCATGCCCCTGACGTTCTCGTTAATCTCAACCCTCGTTTCGCCGTCGCTGAAATTAGTCACGTTGGCCTTACCCATGGCAATGCCCAGCTTGTTACATATATCCTGTGCCAGTTTCGGATTAGAATTGCCGGAAAACAGTCTTATTCGTTCAAGCATCGAAGGCCTCTCGTTATGTAGTTGCAAAATATGTAATTGGCTGGGGCGGGAGGATTCGAACCTCCGGATGCAAGAACCAAAATCTTGTGTCTTACCGCTTGACGACGCCCCAATTTATGGTGAAAGGAGAAGCACAGAATTGAAAGGATGGCAAGGTTGCCCTATAGCGATCGAGCTTGGTAAACCCGCCAACGGTTGACCCCGATCTTCTCTAAGGCATGTGCCGCTTTCTCGGCTGCGTCCTCTTCTTCGAATATGCCAAAGACGGTTGGGCCACTGCCCGACATAAGCGTCCCTAATGCCCCTTCCCGAAGAAGAAGTTCCTTGATTTCCATAAGTTCCGAATGGAGTCTCAAGGTTACCCTCTCCAGATCGTTGTGGAGCCCGCCTGCCAAGTCAGTAACCGAATAAAATCGGCGGATGCTATAATTTATTATCCCTTTTGTCAATCCTAAATTGAGCATTTTATAGACTGTTCCAGTGGGTACGGGGAATCCCGGATTGATAAGCACAAACCAAGCCTTGGGAACCGTCTCCGCGGCCTGAAGTCGATCTCCGATCCCCGTGGCCCAAGCGGTCCTACCAAAAACAAAGAATGGCACATCGGCGCCGATCTCTGCCCCGAGAGACATGAGGTCTGTTATTGAGAGATGCAGGTCGAAGATATCGTTGAGCGCAAGAAGCGTCGTCCCGGCGTCGGAGCTGCCACCCCCGAGACCTGCGGCCAACGGGATGCCCTTGCGAATGGTTATTTCTATGCTCCGCGGCCGCGGCACGAGGGTGAGCATCTTTTCCGCGGCTTGATAGGCGAGGTTCGTCCGGTCCGAGGGAAGAGGCGCGGCTGGGCAACGGACGGTGATACCGGCTTCGCGTTCCTGAAAGGTCAG
>JAQULV010000291.1 GCA_028718405.1 Smithellaceae bacterium | reverse complement strand
TACCACCGCGACCGCAGAAATGCGCCGGCGCATCAAGGGGGTCGGCCTCGGGCTCTACCGCGCCGCCGACATCGTGCGAACGGCCGGCGGCGATTTCGTGCTCGCGGACAATCTGGATGGCGGGACCGTCGTGCGTTTCGAGTTGCCTTCCGCGCCCGCTCCGACGCATGCGCAGGCCGCGGCGAGCCGTTCCCGACAGGCGCAGCGCGAACTCAACCTGACGCGACGCCAGAACGACGTGCTGTTTCTCCTGACCGAGACGGGGGAGGCCGGCCCCCGTCTCATCGCCACGGAGCTTAAGATCAGCATCTCCACGGCGCACCGGGAGCTGCTCTTCCTCGAGAAAGCGGGGGTCATCGGGGCATTGAAGTCGGGCAAACGCTTCCTCACGGCCGCCGGCCGTAGTTACTTGCAGAACCTTCTTTCCCTATAATAGAATGGCGAAGTTGGTTCGATCCCGAATCCCACCAGGGGCTGGTTCAATATGAGTGCAGAGCTGGATGCTGCTTGGACTGACTGCCTCACAAAAATAAAAGAAGCGATAAATCTTCCGGCGTTCCGCATCTGGTTCGAGGGCACCACGCTGGAGGGTTTTGAGAACGGCCGCGCCATTATCTCGACACCCAACAACTTCTGCAAGGAGTGGTTGGAGCGACGCTACGCGGATCTCATCATCGGCTCGCTCTCCGAGGTTCTAACCACAACCTCTGCTCTTGAGGTCGTGGTTAAGGAAAGCAAGAAGAAGTCGGGGAAGAAATCCGCTCCCGATTTCTTGGGCATGGAGAGCCTTGAGGAGCGTGCCGCCGGCTCCGAGCTCAATCCTAAATATACTTTTGACTCCTTCGTGGTTGGGCCCAGCAACCGTTTCGCGCATGCGGCCGCCCTCTCGGTGGTTGAGGCCCCCTCCTCATACAACCCCCTCTTTATCTATGGGGGGCCGGGTCTCGGCAAGACCCATCTCCTGCATGCCATCGGTCACTATTCACGCAAGCTTTCCAAGGGCACCCAGGTCAGCTACGTCTCAATGGAAAAATTTGTCACTGAGTTTATTAATTCGATTCAAAAGAAGAAGGTCGCGGACTTCCAAAAATTCTATCGCGGAAAGGACGTTCTTCTGGTTGACGATATCCAGTTCCTCGCAAATAAAGAGCGCAGCCAGGAGGAATTTTTTCATACCTTCAACGACCTTCATAATCGCAACAAGCAGATCGTGTTGTGCAGCGACCGGCCCCCTCGCGATATTCCTACCCTGGAGGACCGCCTGGTATCCCGTTTCTCAGGCGGCCTGACCACAGACGTTCAGCCGCCCGACCTCGAAACGCGCATCGCCATCTTGAAGAAGAAGGCGAGTCTCGACAAAATTCAGGTGGACGAAGACGTTATCATATACATTGCGTCGCGCGTTCACTCAAATATCCGCGAACTCGAGGGCGCTCTGATACGTGTTATCGCCTATTCCTCTCTCACCAAACAGCCGATTAATTTGGCCATGGCTACAGAGGTTTTGCACGGCATTCTGCCCGAATCGGCCGACGAACCGATTACGGCGGATCTCATCATCGACACGGTGGTGCGGCACTTTTCTATGGAGCGCGGTACTCTGCTAAGCCAGAACCGCTCGCGGCAGTTGGTTCTGGCTCGTCAAATCGCAATGTATCTGTGTCGAGAGTTGACGGACCTCTCTTTACCGGCTATCGGCAACGCCCTGGGCGGACGCGATCACTCCACAGTGATCCATGCCAACAATAAAATTAAGGCCCTCATAAAAGAGCGGCGCGAAGTCTACAATCAGATTCAACAGATTACCAATGAGATTAAGCGTGGCAAGTAATGTCGATAGGGTTGTTAATTCACCCGTGAATCGTTGTGGATAAGGGATGCCGGGTGTGGAAAGAAATAGTTTTTCTCTTATTTCTACATTCCTTGTCCCGATCGTGAACAACTATGAGTCGCCCTCTCAACATCGTTTTTTAACTCTCCAACGTCTTTTTAGAGGTTCTTAACAGTTTTCACACCCCTTACTATTATTGTTAGAAGATAAAGATTATTAAGAGTAGATATCAGGAGGAAAGAGATGAAGGTAAAGTGTGTAAGGGATGATATTTCGGCCGCAGTGCAAGCTGCCCAACGCATCGTGTCTTCCCGCGCCATTATGCCGGTTCTAACCGGAGTCGTATTAAAAGCCGCAGATGAAAATATCCAGGTGTTGGCTACGGATCTCGAGCTCAGTATAAATACCGGTTTCAGCGCCAGCGTAGAAGAGCCGGGCCAAGTGGTTATCAGCGCGAGGCTCTTGGGCGACATATTAAAGAATCTCTCTGCAGAAACGGTATCGCTGGAGAAGAACGGTAATGACTTAGAAATTGATGATGGAAAGGCATCTTTTAAGCTGCGTACCATGCCGGCGGAAGATTTTCCCGCCCTCCCGGAGGTCGAGGAACCGCTGATTCAAGAACTCGACAGCCGCGATTTTATTAATGCGGTGGGACAGGTGAAGAACGCGGTATCGAGAGACGAGCGCAGAATAATCCTCACCGGTATCCTTTTCGATATGAAAGAAACAGGTATGACCCTGGTGGGTACGGACAGCTACCGCCTGGCGCTCCGGGAAATTCAGGCGAAAGGCCTGGGGACACAGGAGAGCAACGTGATCGTGCCGGGCCGGGCCTTGCAGGAATTGGGACGTTGGGGAGATCATCAAAAAAGCCTGGATGTATTCAAAAGTGAAGGGCAAATTCGTTTTACCCAAGCGGATCGCAGCTTGACCGCAAGACTCATCGAGGGGAGATTTCCCAACTACGCTGATTTCGTTCCAAAACAGGTTCAGATGACCATCCGTTTTTCCCGGGACGAGATGGAAGCAGCGGTGCGTAGGATGTCACTGGTGGCCCCTACCATAGTGATGAAGGTTGAGAATAATAACCTCACACTGGAGAGCAACGCCAGCGAGATAGGGGAAGCCCGAGAGACGCTCACGATTCAAGGAGCCGAAGGGGGCCTGGAGATAGCCTTTAATGCAGATTATTTGAAGGACGGGATAGGCGCCATCGACGGAGAACAGGTAGAGATGCTCTTGACGGACGGGGAAAAACCAGCCCTGGTTAAGGGCGCCGAGAGTGATAACTACAAATACGTGATTATGCCGGTGAGGATAAAGAGGTAAGACGCGGACGGAGGCCGGGTTTGGAAGAGCCCGAGAGAGTATCGAACATCATTGGAAGTCTGCTTCGAGAGATGGGCTCGCAGGATCTCTTGGTGTTGTCAGACATCGACCGGCGCTGGCCGGAGATTGTGGGCAACAACCTGGCCTCGCGAGTAAAACCATTAAAACTCGTAAAGGGAACCCTCTGGCT
>JAQULV010000290.1 GCA_028718405.1 Smithellaceae bacterium | reverse complement strand
ATCAAGATGAAACTGATACCCTGGTAGAGCGGGAGCCTGGGCCTCAATTACGGTTTCGGCGATATTCCCGCCGATATCGCGGCGACGGTGGAGGAGTACCGTGAAAAGATGGTCGAGGAACTGGCCGAGACCGACGACATCCTGGCCGATAAGTACCTCGAGGGGGCCGAGATAGGGGAAGCGGAGATCAACGCGGCGATCAGGAAGGCAACGCTCTCGCTTAGGATCGTGCCCGTCATGTGCGGCGCCGCCTTGAGGAATATCGGTGTCCAGCCGCTGCTGGACGGCGTCGTCGCCTATCTGCCCTCGCCCGAGGACGTGCCCCCGGTGGAGGGCGTAAATCCCACGACGGGACAGAAAGAGAAGCGGCTGAGCAGCGCCAAGGAGCCGCTGGCCGCCTTGGCCTTCAAGATCATGCAGGAGGAGGGTCGGAAGCTCACGTACCTGCGCATCTACTCCGGCACGATCAGGGCCGGCGAAGAGGTCTTCAACGCTGCAAAGGGCAAGAAGGAGAAGGTGGCGCGGCTTCTCAAGATGCACGCCAACAAGCGCGAACGGATCGACGACGCCTACGCCGGGGATATCGTCGGTGTCACGGGGCTCAAAGAGGCCACGACGGGAGACACCATCTGCGACGAGGACCATCCTATCCTGCTCGAATCCATGGAATTCTACGAGCCCGTCATCACGGAGGCCATAGAGGCCAAAACCCCGGCCGATCAGGAAAAGCTGCTGATCGCCTTAGCCAAACTGACGGAGGAAGATCCCACCCTGAAGGTGAAATACGAGGACGAGACAGCCCAAACGGTGATTTCTGGGATGGGGGAGTTGCACCTCGATATCATCGTGGACCGTCTCAACCGGGAGTTCAACGCCCACGTCAACGTCGGTAAACCGAAGGTGGTATATCGCGAAACAATCCAGAAGAGCACCGTCGTCGAGAGTGTCTTCGATAAGGAACTGGGCGAGAAGAAACACCACGGCCAGGTGCGGCTTCGTCTGGAGCCGGATCGCCGCGGCCGCGGTCTCAGCATCGTCAACCAGCTTCCAGACGAAGGCCCCATTCCCAAAGAATTCCATTCCTACATCGAAGAGGGGATAAGGGAGGCCGCGCTCAGCGGAGCCATGGCCGGTTACCCGGTCACGGACGTACGGGTCTCGATCGTAGGCGGCGCCTACCGCGAAGGCGACTCCTCGCCGCTGGGCTACCGGATCGCCGCGGCGACAGCTTTCCGCGACGGTTGTCTCCAGGCGGATCCGGTGCTGCTCGAACCGATTATGGTTGTGGATATCATTACGCCCAGCGAATTTATGGGTGAGGTGATCGGCGATATCAATGCGCGCAAAGGTGAGATCCAGGCCGTCAGACCCAAAGGGGTGATAAGCGAGATCGAGGCCAAGGTCCCCTTGAAGCAGATGTTCGGTTATTCAACGGATCTCCGCTCGGCCACCCAGGGACGGGCGGTCTTTTCCATGCGCTTCAGCGCCTACGACAAAGGCTGAGAGATGTCATTCGTGAAGAAGATCCTGCGCGTGATAAGACGGTATTACCGCGAACGTCTCGTCCTGGTCTCGACGGTGACACTTCTGGTCATCTTCTTAAGCTCCATGGGCGTGTACCACTTCGAGCGGTCACGGGCCGGAGCGAACATCTACTCGTTTTGGGACGGTATCTGGTGGGCGATCGTTACGATGGGAACCGTCGGGTACGGCGACAAGTATCCCATCTCGGTCGGCGGCCGGATCGTAGGACTACTTTTGATCTTCTCCGGCGTGGGCTTGATGTCGCTTTTTACTGCGACCATCGCCTCCATGTTCGTGGAGAAGAGGATCAGGGAGGGAAGGGGATTGGATACGATCAAGGACAGGGACCATATCGTGGTCTGCGGCTGGAATCAGCATACCGAGGAGGTGCTACTGGGTCTCACCGCTTACGGCTCCCTGGAAGATACGCGGATCGTCCTGATCAACGAGCTCTCCGTCGACGATATCGACGCCCTCAAGATAAAATATGCCAAATACGATCTGAAATTCCTCAGGGGAGACTACGTCCATGAAGACGTCCTCTTGCGGGCCAATATCGGACGCGCCCGCTTTGCCCTGATCATGGCCGATCTCTTGGGTGAGCGGGCGGGCGAACGGATCGACGAGAGGACGACGCTTACGGCCCTGGCCATCAAATCCATCGCCCCTCAGGTGAAGATCATCGCGGAGCTCCTCGATCACGAAAATAAGCCTCACCTGAAGCGGGCCAATGTGGACGAGATCATCATCCGCGGTGAGCACGTGGGGGCGCTTTTGGCCAGCGCGGTGAATTCGCCGGGGCTTCCCCGTGTCTTCTCCAGCGTCCTTTCCTTGGGGGACACGAACAAGTTGAAAAGGTGCGAGATCCCCAGGCAGTTCGTGGGGCGGACCTTCCGGGAGCTGTCCGCGCATTTTCGGGATAAGCACCAGGCGATCCTGATCGGTTTTCTCAGGGAGAAACAGAAGGTCCGCGTCGAGGATATCCTCTCCGACAACAGTTCCGCCATCGATAACTTCATCCGGGAGAAGATGAAAGAGGCCAAGAGGGATTTCTTCTACGAGAGCGAGGAATCGCGTGTCGTGATCAATCCCGACGACGGTTACATTGTGGGGGCCAGCGATTACGCCGTCGTACTTTCCCGGAGCAGCCGGAAGAAAGGTTGAGGACGAGATGAACGATGATATATCTTTGCTGCAGGAGACGGAGCTTTTCAACGGCCTGAGACCGGAACAGGTGGGCAAGGTCCTTGATATTGCCCGTAAGGTCCGGTTCGGCGCCGGCGAGACCGTCATGCGCGAGGGCGAGGTGGGCGATGAGATGTATATCATCCTGGAAGGAACGGTGGAGGTGATCAAGAGCCTTGTCCTGGGCGGCTTCTATGAAGACGAAGATAGGGAAAGGAAAAACAAGGTATTCACCCGACTGGACGAGAAGAACCACGCCGTTTTCGGAGAGATCTCCCTTCTGGAGGGACAGAGACGCACCGCTACCGTAAGGACAGTGACGGAGTGCTTGTTCTACAGGGTCAGCCAGGCCGATTTTCTCGGCTTGGCGGAAAGAGATCACGAACTTGGTTTCCGGATCCTGTTCAACCTGGCCCGCATCTTGGGCGCGAGGCTTAGAAAGGCCGACGAAGATACGGTCAAGCTTACGACGGCCCTCAGCATCATCGTGAAAGAATCATGAAATAAAAGCGGAACGGTATCCGGCGATGTCCGAAAAGAAAACAAGCAGCGGCGGCTCTTCCAAGGTGACCTTCCTTGACAAGGACCGTCTGTTACAGAGCATCTTCCGGATCAGTACCTCACTGACCGTCCCTTCGAAGCTGGAGGATATCCTG
>JAQULV010000289.1 GCA_028718405.1 Smithellaceae bacterium | reverse complement strand
GCCTCGGCATTGTAGCCGGTGAAGATCACTTCCGTCCCCAGCAGTTCGCCGTCTCTCATGAGCGCCGCCTTGGTCGTGATGGAGCCGATATCAATACCCGCCGTAATCATATATCTCCGCCGTCCTCCGTAATCGCCATCCTATAACGCGTTATGACGCACTCTGACAACAGTTTATTTTCCCGTCTCCGGATGAATGCTACCGCGGGAAAGCGACGCAAAGACACCGCCCAGACAGAGCAGCGCCATAATGGCGAATGTCACCCGGGCGCTATCGACGAGCAAGCGATAGGTTGCCGAGCTGACCGCTCCATCTTTCATAAAGGCGGAGAAGACGGCCAGCGTAATACCCATGCTCAGCATCTGCCCGACGAGCCTCATCGTCCCCAGGGTTCCCGAAGCCACGCCGTAGAGCCTCTTATCGACGGAGCTCATTACGGCGTTCACGTTGGGAGACGAGAAAAGGGCAAATCCGAAGCCCAGCAAGACCAGGTTCGCAACGATGTACAGAAGGCCGGAATCGGGCGAAAGAAAGATGAAACTGCAAAGACCTAAAGCAGTAATACCCATGCCCATGGAGGCCAACAGCCGCGGCTCGATCCGGTCCGAGAGTCTTCCCGCGAGGGGCGAGAAGAGAGCCTGGATAATAGGTTGCGACACGAGGATGATGCCGACGGTGCGGACGCTGAATCCCTTCACGTATTGCAGATAGAGGCTCAGCAAGAAAGAAACGGCGAAGGTGGCGCTGTAGTTGATGAGCGCCGCCAGATTGGAGAAGGTGAAGGAACGGTTTTCTCGAAAGAGCCTGAGATCCACGAGCGGCTCTTTTATTTCCATCTCCCGGGCGCCGAAGGCGACGAGAAGAAGCGTTCCCAGCAGAAGCGGCACCAGGGCGCTTCCATGGGGCAGAAGAGAAAGTCCGTACATCAGTGTGACGAGGCTGGCTGCGTAGAGCAGGGCGCCCCAGGCATCGAACGACTCTTCCCGGGACGACCATTCATCCTTTATTTTCCAGAGGACCGCCGCCACGGCGACGACTCCCAGAGGAACCACGGCCAGGAAGATGCTGCGCCAGCCGAAATAATGGGTGAGGAGGCCGCCGACAAAGGGACCAATCGACAGGCCGATGTAGACGCCGGCCACGTTGACGCCCAGAACGGCGCCCCGTTTTTCGGGAGGGTAGCAGGAGATGAGAATTGCAGTACCGGTGCCGAAGATCATGGCCCCGCCGATACCCTGGAGGAACCGAAAGGCGATGAGTGCGGTTTCGGTTTGTGCCAGGGCGCAAAGGGCCGACGCCAGTGAAAAGAGAATGATGCCCCACAGAAAGACGCGTTTTCTCCCGGTGATGTCGGCGATCCTTCCGAAGGGTACCAAGAACATGGAACCGGAGAGCAGAAAGATCGTCGGTATCCAACCCAGGGCAACGGGCCCCATGCGGAATTCCCGGCCGATAGCGGGTAAGGCCACGTTGACGGCCGAGCCCATGAAGGGGGTGATGAAGGAGGTAATGGTGGAGACGAAGAGTGCGACCCTCGAGACGGATTTATCTGTCAATGTCTGTTACCCGACGTGACCATCAGACGGCCGTCTGGCCTCCATCGCAGATTATCGTCTGACCGGTGATGAACGATGCCCGCTCCGAGGCGAGAAACAGTACCGGATCGACCACATCGCGGGGCTCGGCAATGCGGCCCGCCGGGATGGCGGCGGTGAGTTGCCGACAGATATCATCGTTGGACCAGAATGGTTTGCTGAAGTCCGTCCTTACCATCCCCGGGGCGACGGCGTTGACCTGGATATTGAAGGGGGCAAGCTCCGCCGCCAGCACCCTCGTGAGCATTTCCAAGCCCGCCTTGGCGATCCCATAGATGCCCATTCCCGGAGAGGCCTTCCTGGCCGCGATGGAGGAGACGCTGATGATCTTTCCGTAACCTTGCTCTCTCATGATGCGGGCGGCCTTGCGGCTGCAAAGGAACGCACCGGTGAGGTTTCCCTCCATGATCTTGTTCCAGAGGGCAAGCTCGGTATCCGCGACGGAGGCCGTCAGGATATTCATTCCTACGTTGTTGATGAGGATGTCGATCTTGCCGAAGGATTCGACCGCCTTATTAAAAAGGTTCTCCACGTCCTCTTCCTTGGCCACGTGGCAGGGAAGAGGCAGGACCCGATCACCGCCGCCCAGGAAGGATACGGCCGCGTCGAGGCCCTCTTTCTTTCTGCCGCAGATTACGACGCGGGCGTTCTGGGCGAGGAGTTCCTTGGCCAGCTCCAGACCGATACCACGGCTTCCCCCCGTTACGACCACCACCTTGTCGTCGAGGCCGTATACCGACGTGCACATTGTCTCTCCCCTCCTTAGCAAACTCTTCGCGGGCGGGATGCCGGAGCCTTCCGGCCCGTAGTCAGTGCTCCAAGCGACGAAGCACCCTTAATCCTGCCAGCGTTTTCCCTTTCCCCGATGCTCCCCTCTGTCTCCTTTTTCGTCTCTATTGCCTCTGTCTTCCCGCACGTCGCGGCGCTCCTCGCGACGCTCCATGCGATTCATTTCCCTCGCCTCGTGACGATCCCAGTGTTTCTCTCTTTCCCAGGTGCGCCAGTTTTTGTGGAGCTGCCCGTAAGGGATACGCTCGTGCCCGGGCGGGATGCGCCGATAATCTTTGGGAAGGCGCATCACGACAGGCGGGACGGTACGGATCGAGCCCCAAGGACCGTTGTAGCTGCTGGCCCGGAACCAGCCGCCGCGATAGGGACGGTACCAGTAACCATCAAAGAAGAGAATGTCTGCGTCCACATCAGGGGCAAAGTAGACGTAGGTCCCGGGGATAACCACCATTGCCGGCGGCGCCGCAATGACCAACCTCGGCAAACCCACGTTCACCTCCACGGCGGGAGCTGGGATCCCGATACCGATATTAACCTTTACCTCGGCAGGGGCAATGGCTGCCCACGCCAATACCAATCCTACGATGGCTGCAGAAAACACGATCTTCTTCATGGCGATACCTCCTCATAAAAAATAAGCAAGGCCACTATAACATATCTTTAAAGGGGGAGTGGGAAATTTCCTCTTAGACGGCCATCTTTTTCGCCGTCAACATCTCCATGAAGGCGTCGATCCGCGCCTGGAACTGGGCCATGGAGAAGCGCTCGGGGTCCATGTGGTCGCCGTCGAACATCACCGCCGGTACCGACAACGCCTCGGCGAGGACGCGTTGGATGTCCATCTGCCCCATGGAGATGGGCTTGCAACTCCGGTTGGAATGAAGTATGGCGCCGTCGATCTTATAATCGCGCACGGCCTTCTTGATGAGTTCGATCCGCTTGGCCAGCGAGACGCAGGACACCAGCGGGTAAGAAGTGAGG
>JAQULV010000288.1 GCA_028718405.1 Smithellaceae bacterium | reverse complement strand
CTTGCCCTTTATCTTCTCTACCCACTACAGGATGGTGATGGATCAGGCCAGAAGGCTCGTTCTCATCAGAGACGGTAGGTTGGCCGGGGAAGAGAACAGATCCAGCCAAGCGGGGCGTTGCGATGTCACACCGTGAAGGATACGCCTGGTTCATCGCAGCAGTGATCATTATTTCTTGTAGTGTCGCGCGCGGCCAGGATCTCCCTGGTACTGAAGGGTCCGGCCGCGATGGGCTGGCGTTGCAGGAAGTCGAGTGGGGTGGGTACCTCCGGGCCCAGGGATCGGTATCATGGCCCGAGAGCGGCACCCTCTGGGGGTTGCAGGGAACTTCGCCTCTCTACGACGGTGATTTGTCGACGCGCATCAAAAACAAACTGACCTTCTCCCAAGGGATTGATTTGGAAACCCACTACGAGGCAGTTCTCTCTGGGGGTGACAGCAGAAGAAGGTTAAACAACCTAATTGCGGCCGTACCTGGATTTCCCCAGGGTGTCGTTACCGGAGGCGTCCCCGAGGACGACCGGCGCCTTTTCGACCTGACCTCCGTTATTGACGACGACCGCAGTCACATCCTCTATCATCGCCTGGACCGTCTCGCGCTGACGGTGAAAAGATCGACGGGGGTCCTGCGGGTAGGAAGGCAGGCGGTGAGCTGGGGAAACGGTCTTTTGTTCAATCCCATGGACCTCTTCAACCCCTTTTCCCCCACCGATATCCTGAGGGACTACAAGGTCGGCGATGACATGGTTTTCGCTCAGCTCCCGTTACAGAAGAACTCCGACGTGCAGCTGCTCTACGTTCCGCGGAGAAATCCAGCGACCGAGCGGGTCTCCTTCCCGCAGTCGTCGGTCGCCGGGAAGTATCACTTCGGTAGGGATACAGGCGAATACGACATCATGGCCGCCAAACACTACGACGATGACATCCTGGGCTTTGGTGCCGTGGGATACGTAAAGGGTGCTGCCTGGCGACTGGACGGCGTCTGGACGGCTCCCGCCGGGTCGACCCATGATGGTTACCTCTCTCTGGTCGCTAATATCGACTACTCCTGGACTTTATGGGATAAGAACTTCTACGGCTTTGTGGAATACTATTTCGACGGCCTCAGTCACGACCGCTATAGGAATATCTTTACGGATGCGAATCTTCAGGAGAGGCTGGTCCGGGGCCAGCTACCGGTGCTCGGGCGCAACTATCTCGCCGCCGACCTGCAGGTCGAGCTTCACCCCCTGCTTAATGCCTTTGTCACGGTCATCGACAACCTCGCCGATCCCTCGGGGATCATCCAACCCCGGGTGGTATGGGACGCGGCCCAAAGCGTGCAGGTCATCTGCGGGGGAAACATATATTACGGCGGCCGGGACACGGAGTTTGGAGGTTTTATTATCCCGGGAACGCCGATCTACAGCAAGAATCCGGATAGCGTCTTCATCTGGGTTTCCTATTACTTCTGAGCCGAGGGCGAAGCTCGTCCTGCTGAATCTTCCGTTGACCGGAAGGGCCCGATATGTGAAACTGGGCAAGCGATCGAGCCGTTGGTTATATGGCGCTTACTAACGCATCCGCGCGAATAGTACACCCCCGGAAGGGAGAGGCGTGAAAGGAGGTTTCAGATGAAGCCCGATATCAGCAAGCTGGATACCGTGGATCGCATCCTGGAGACGGCCCTGGCCAAAGAGAGAGAAGACTACGAGTTTTACGGGGCACTGCTGACCAAGCTGAAGACAACGATGGTCAGGGAACTCGTTGAGAAACTCCAGGATGAGGAATACAAACACATCCAGATGATCGAGAAGATGATCGCCAAGCTCAGCCTGGAGTGAAACAATTTTTATTCACAGGTGCGGAGGGAACGTGGAATATTCCACGGATAGAGAAGAACATCACACGCACGGAAAATCATAAATCGGAGAAATACAGATCATGAAGGTAGTGGCCCTCAATGGAAGCGCAAGAAAAGACGGTAACACGGCGATCCTGATCAACCTCGTCCTCGACGAGCTGAGAAAGGAAGGGATTGAAACGCAGCTGATCCAGTTGGCAGGGAGATCCCTGGTAGGTTGCCGCGCCTGTTACAAGTGTGCCAAGAACAAGGACCGCCGCTGTGCCGTAAAGAAGGACTTTCTGAATGAGATCATCGCAGCAATGGAAGATGCCGACGGGATACTTCTGGGCTCTCCCACCTACTTCTCCGACGTGAGCGCCGGGATGAGGGCCTTCATTGAACGTTGCGGGCTGGTGGCCCGAGCCAATGATTACATGTTCAAGAGGAAGGTCGGGGCGGCGGTGGTGGCCGTGAGGCGTGCCGGAGCGATACCGGCCTTCAGCTCGATGAACCTCTTCCTCCATTACATGCAGATGGTCATGCCCGGATCCAGTTATTGGAGTATCGGCATCGGCAGGGACCCAGGCGAGGTCTGGAAGGATGAGGAGGGCATCGGAACGATGAAGACATTGGGCCAGAACATGGCCTGGCTCCTGAAGACGATCGACAGTTCCAAAACGTGACGCTCGCCCGTCAATCAATCACGCCTCAAGGACACGTCGGGTGTTTCCCGGCCCCTATCTACCTTCAACCTTTGTCCCCCGCCATTGACAAGATAGATGAAATCAATTATGGATGCCCATCACATACCGGGGGGATGTGATGAGGAATGTTCCGCCTTATCTCCGGAGGCACTCCGGAATCACCGCATAGGACTCGTCTGTGGCTACAGAGAAAAAGTAGGCCCGCGCCTATTAATCCCAATATTGAGGAGGAGCTATGTACGTTTTGGACAAGCCCGATAACCTGGTCGAGATATTTGAGGAGAGCATCCGCAAATACGCCGGCCGGCCCATCTTCGGGACAAAGAAGAACGGGGCATATGAGTGGAAGACCTATGCTGAGATCGGAGGATTGGTAGACGGCATCCGTAGCGGTCTGGCGGCGCTGGGTGTCAAGAAAGGCGATGCGGTCGGCGTCATCGCCAACAATCGCTATGAGTGGGCGGTGTGCTGTTACGCCACCTACGTACTCGGTGCAAAGTTCGTCCCCATGTACGAGGCGGAACTGGAGGCAATGTGGCGCTATATAATCGAGGACAGCGGCATCAGCGTGCTGTTTGTTTCCAAGAAGGAGATATTCGAGGCGGCCCAGGGATGGAAGGAAAAGATCCCCGCCTTGAAACACGTTTTTATCCTGAACGAGGAGGGAAAAGACAGTTTCAAAGAACTCGCCGCCCAAGGTCTTAAGGCCAAGGTTCCCGCGATCCGTCCCGCGGCTGAGGATATCGCCGGCCTTATCTATACCTCGGGCACGACGGGAAATCCGAAGGGTGTTCTTCTCTCCCACGGGAATTTTACCTCCCAGGTCCATGCCCTGTGCAAAGCC
>JAQULV010000287.1 GCA_028718405.1 Smithellaceae bacterium | reverse complement strand
AACCGATCAATGCCAGGACCTGGCCGGGTATGATTTGGACAGCGGGAATTGATGACGTGGTCACATGGAGCAATGGGAAAGCTTTTTTCTTCAAGGGCAACCAGTTTATCCGTTACGATATCGCCGCGGATAGAACCGATCCGGGTTATCCGCAGCCAATCAATGCCAGAACTTGGCCTGGGTTATGAGTGCCATTCTGTCCACTGCCATAAACAGCCGTCCCGATAAAAAGGGTAGTTGATGAAAAAACCAGTTTCCATAAGTATCGTTCTGCTGCTTCTTCTTACCCTTGTCCCATCTGTTCCCGCTGAGACAAAAACCTTCATCAAAGAATACACCTACCAGGCCAGCGACTTCGACAGCAAGATATCCAGCCGCGCCATCGCCCTCGAACAGGCGAAAAGGTTGCTCCTGGAAGAGGTCGGCAGCTACCTGATCTCGGAAACCAATGTCAAAGACTTCCAGCTTACCAAGGACAGGATTACGGCCTTAACCGGCGGCATCGTCCAGACGGAGATCCTCGACGAGAAATGGGACGGGAAGACTTACTATCTGAAAGCGAAGATGACTGTTGATCCCGATGAGGTCGCAAAGTCCCTGGAGGGCATGAAGCAGAACAGTCAGAAGAGCCGCGAGTTGGAAGAGACGAACCGCAAGATCGACGAGGCACTCAAGAAGATCAAGAAACTTCAGGACGACCTTGCCGCGGGAAAGGCCACCGAAGGCAGGCAACAGGAATACTCGAAGGTCGTCGACGAACTGAAGGCCAAGGAGTGGATCGACAAGGGCGTCGCCCTGATGAACAGCGAAGACTACAATGGGGCGCTCGCCGCTTTTGAAAACGCCGCCAGGGCCAATCCGGAGAGCCCCTGGGCTTTCATCGACAAAGGATGGGCTTACAATTCACTGGGATACTACGATCAAGCGCTTAAGGAGTTCGACCGCGCTGCCGCCCTCGATCCCAAGAACCTCTGGATCTACGTGAACCGGGGACATTCCTATAATTCGCAGGGCGACTATCGGCACGGGCTGATCGAGGAGAACAAGGCCATCGAGTTTGACCCAAACGTTGCCTGGGCCTATATCGACCGGGGTTGGTCTTACACCGGCCTCGGGAATTTTGCCCAGGCGCTCGTCGACCTGAACAGGGCGGAACAGCTCGACCCGCAGATTCCCTATATCTACTCCTCCCGCGTCTGGGCCCACAATGGGCTGGGCAACCACAGCCAAGCCTTGGACGACCTGCAGAAGAGCCTCAATATCTCACCCAACAATTCTTGGATGCGCTGGAACGCTGCGGCCTACTACGCCCTGAGCGGCAATAAGTCCAGGGCATTAAGCGAACTGAAAAAAGCTGTAAGTCTCAACGCCAGCCTCAAACAACGCTCCAAGATCGACAGGAGCTTCCAGTCCCTATGGGATGATGAAGACTTCAGAAGGATCGTCGACTAGGCAGAGGAGAATACAGCTCTTCGCGAAAGGCGGTCAGGCGCCGATCCGTTCGAGCAGCGCCTCGATCCTCGTAAAGGCGCCTTCTTCGCTGTATTTGCGCGCGTCGGCATGGTCGACCTCGATCATCACGGAAGGAATGCCGAGCTCATCCTCCACCCGGCGCATCAGGTCCATCTGCATGACCGAATAGACCTTGCAGGAGCGGTTGGAGGCAAAGACCACGCCGTCGATTCCGAACTTCTTGATCATCTCGCCCATCGCCCGGTAGCGAAGATTCAAACCGTAAGGACAAACGGAAAAATTCTGTATCCGCGCCAGATAACGGAGCGGGTCGCCGCCGTCATATTCATAAAGATCGACTCCTCCTTCGATCGTGCCGATACAGGAAGTGTAGGTGGCGTACATGACGTTCGCGTCCAGGGCGGAGAGCCTCTCACTCATATTGCGCAACTGATGCCACGGCGCGATATTGTCCCACAGCAGTCGGTAGCGTTCGTTGGGCACCGGGTAGTCGCCCTTCTTCACCAGCTCCTCTGTTTCGTCCGCCAGTAGCCTCATATGAGCGACCATCTCTTCGGTGCCGCGGAACGACGTTATATAGGGCGCCATATGGACGAAGGAGTCGAAGGCCGTGATCCCGGCCGGGCGCTGCGCTGCAAAACTCAGGAAGCGCTTCCAGTGCCGGCTCGCCTCGTTGGTCAGACGCACCGCTTCGGCGGTCTTCTCGGGATTGTATTTCTGCCCCGTCAGCTTCTCAATTGTTGTGATCAGGTCCTGAAATTGGCTCACGATGTATTCCGTGTCTGCCTCGGAGCGCGGACCATAGCAGAAGGGCACGTCCAGCGTGAAATGGGGAACGCCCAGCTCGCGCCGGTAGACATCGAACCACTTTACCAGAAGCGAGCAGTTATTGTTATTGCTGATGAGGAGATCCGGTTTGGGCAGACCCAGAGAGGGAGAGCCGCCTCCGCCGTCGAACCAGGTGCCGAGGTCGATGCGGGCGTAGGAGCAAAGGTCCATGGAGTAGCCGGCGCGCTCTGCCTTCTCGGCCTGCGTTGCGCCCAGGCCCCGGGCGGCGCACATGGCGGCGTGATTCTCGGGAACGGCCACGACCGCGTCGAAGCCTTTCAATATCTCTATAGGAACGATGATCGCGATCCAGACCACGGGCTTGCCCCGGGCCGCGGCGGCATGGGCTTCCATGAAGTAGCGCATGGTGAGATTCTTGAGACTGGCCGCCGACTCTACAAGCCGCTTTCTTTCCGCCATCTTCTACCTCCGCGCCAGTATCTCGGCGAAGGCCTCGATCCGGGTTTTCAAGGCGCCTGCGTCTTCGTCACCCAGCGCCAACTCAAGGGTCAGCGTGGCGATACCCGCCTCATTCAGCTCCCTCTCCAGATAAGGGAACTCGAAATACTCATACTCGCAGAATTTTTCTCCGACGAAGATCACACCCCTGGCCTTCCTCTCACGAATAAGGGCCAGGAGGGCGCCAAGCCTGCCGTCAGCCGTATGGAGAAGCGTCGGACAGGGAAAATGATCTTCATAGAATGCCTGGTAGTAATCCTCCGGCGCGGAGTAGGATGCAGGTGTATGCGCGAAGGACCGGTGGAGGCTTGCCACGTCGTTGCCGCAGACGGTAAGGCCACCGTCTTCCATCGCTCTGATCAAAGCCGCCGATGGGGCCAGAATGCCGCTGACGATCACGCCGATACCGCCGGCGACATCGGGCTTCATGCGAAGGGCATTAAGCTCCGCTTCCGCTTCCGTCACGGCATCCTCAACAGGCATGAGTACGAGGCGCTGCACCAAGCGGCAATAATCCGCGAAGGAGAGCGCTCCCCGCGCCGACTCCTTTTCCATCTCCAGCAGCGCGCCTCTGAGTTGACGGTAGAGCGACGCGGAGTTCCGGAAATTGTCATTCGATAGTCTTT
>JAQULV010000286.1 GCA_028718405.1 Smithellaceae bacterium | reverse complement strand
ATTGTGCCGCCCATGATGATCGGCGCGATGTAGTAAGGGTCTTTGGCCGAGAGATCCTGAATCCAGAAGAAGAAGGGCGAATGCCTGAGCTCGATGGCGTAAAGCAACGCCTTGTACAGTCCGAAGAACACCGGTATCTGGATGATCATGGGCAGGCAGCCGCTCAGCGGGTTGATCTTGTGGGTTTTGTAAAGCGCCATCGTTTCCTGGCTCATCCGTGCCCGGTCATCCTTGTACTTCTCGCGGATCGCGGCCATTTTCGGTTGGAGCTTCTGCATCTCCTTCATGGAGCGGTAGCTCTTGTTTCCCAACGGCCAGAAGATGATCTTGATGATGAGGGTGAGAATGATGATGGCGATCCCGTAATTGTGAACGTAGCTGTAAAGGAACTTGAGCGCCAGCAACAGCGGCATGGCGAGCCACTTCAGCCAGGAGCCGAAGTCGATGGCATTCTCGAGGCCGATCCCTTCCGCCTTGAGAATGTTGTAATCCTTGGGGCCAAGATACAGTGAATAGTCGTAAAGCCCCGCCTGACCGGGAGGGATAATGTTCTTGGGCCCGATGAGGCTCACCGCGACCATATTGCTTTTGTCCTTGCCGATGCTAAGCGTCGTGAGCGACGGATTCTGCGGGACCATAGCGGCGAGGAAATACTTGCTCTCGTATCCGCCCCAGGAAACGTCTGGACCCAGCGTCTTGGATTGCTCCAACTTCTTCACCTCGGGGCGATCGATGTTCTTTGCGACAAAGGAAACCGGCCCCTCATGACTATAGCTCTCGCTTTTCTTTTCGGGGTCTACGTACTGGAACCACGAAAGGATCGCGTTCTGTGTAATGGGTGCAGGGGAGAGGTTGTAAACCTTGACTTCCAGGCCGACGTCGTATTTGCCGGGATGGAAGGTGAAGATCTTTTCGATCTTCATCTCGCCCGGGTACACCTGCGTGAGCGTGAGTGTTCCGCTTTCTTTGGTTTTGGTCAAATCCAGGGAGTTGCGGCCGGCCGTGAATACGCCGGGTGCGGCCAGGTTGAAACTCGACTCGGAAAAGGAAAGGGCGAAGGGTTTGGGCATCCCCTGTGTAACGCCGACCAGTTCTATCGGCTGGGCGTCCTTCTTCAGGGTCGTGAGGTATTTCTTCAACTGCAGCGACTTGAGTGTACCGCCCTTCGTGCTGAAGACGGCGCGGTACAGAGGCGTCTCCACGACGACGTCCTTCTCCGCTACCGCTGTTTCGAGGGAGGTGACGGACTTCGAGATGACGGGTGCTGACGCCGAGCCCGCTGACGTCGGCGTCGCCGTTTCCGCAGCAGGCTTTGCCGCGACGGCCGTTTCTTTCTGTACGGCCCCCGGATGCTTCGGTGCGGGCGGTTTAAAGAAGAAAACCTGGTAGATTAAAAGTACTAAAAGCGATAGGACGACGGCCAGAACTGTCCTCTTGTCCATTTGTTGCCTCCATGTTTTTCCCTCAGGGCGCTCACTTCACTGGATCGTAACCGCCGGGGTGCAGGGGATGACACCGCAGCAGGCGCATCAGCGCCATCCACATACCCTGCAATGGGCCGTGGATCTTGATGGCGGTTATGGCATACTCGGAACAGGTGGGATAAAAGCGGCAGGACGGGGGGAAAAACGGCGAAATGCAGATCTGGTAAGTTCTCACCAGGAAGATGAGAAATCCGCCGACGATCCGCATGGGCAAGCTGTTAATCATCTGCTTTCTTTGCTAAGAGTCCTCCCAGCTCCTTTAAGACATCGTGGTAGCCCAAGTGCGGCATATTCCTTCTGGCAATGATCACGATATCCTGTGCTTCCTGGAGTTGGGCTTTGTTGAGTCTGAAGAACTCTCTCAGGAGACGCTTGATCCTGTTTCTTCGGACGGCGTTCCCGACTTTCCTGCTTACCGTTATTCCCAGCCTTCTGGTTCCCGAGGGGTTCGTGCAGGTGATATAGGTGAAGTTTCTTGAGTAGCCCCTCTCTCCCTGTTCGTATATGGCCTTATACTCTTTTCTCTTCCTTATTTTTTCGTGTTTGCCGAAGGTCTTCTTTTCCATGTCCGACAGTCAGACCAGTTTGCAAACCTGATTGGCCGAAGCGCAAAGATCACCGAAACTAAACGGTTAGGCGCTTTCTTCCCTTGGCCCTTCTCCTGCTTAGAACGAGCCGGCCGTTCTTGGTGGACATGCGGACGAGAAAGCCGTGAGTCCTCTTTCTCCTGAGATTGCTGGTGTTTGTGAGTATCTTCTTCATGTTCAGACCCCGGTAAAATTAATAAGTTGTCCTATTAACCACAGGCGGTTTTCTTTGTCAAGGCGAAATTGGAGGGCGGATTTTGCCCAGTTTTGGAACTATGAGGACGAGCCTCAAGAGAACCAGCCGGAACGATAGGCCACCCACCAACTGATGACGACGATCGGAAGAGTGGCGACCAGTCCCCATGTAAAAGGGAGACTGAAATCCGCGATCAATGAGAGTGAGATCAGCAGCAGCCAGAAGATCTTGCGCTTCATTTAATCTGCGCCTCGCAGTCGGGAAAAACGGCCGTCAGGAGATCGCCGTCTTTAAGGAGCCGTCGGGGCCGGGGCTGGAGTTGATGGGGCTGGAGCTGGTGGTGGAGCCGCGACTGGCTCCTTGTACCCGATCAACTGAGGCGTCTGCTCGTTATTGAACTGCTTCCTCGCGATGCGTTCCACCTGGGGCTTGATGTAGCCGAAGAGATCCTCCATCTTGAGGGAACCGTCGGACTTCACTATATCTTCGTTCTTTATGCCTTTGAGCATGAAGTAGGTGAACAGGCCGTGTCCCTTCTCATCGTAAGTCGAACTCACCTGTTCGCCCGATGAGGCCGACAGGACCACCATATTCCTTGACAAGGGAAGATCGCTCTGGAGATTCATAACCAAAGGCCGCATGCCTTTAGCGATAACGGACCTCCCGCCGGCACCGGAGAAGCACGAATCGAGGGCGACGATGATCTCCTTCGCCTGGATCTTCCCTAAGGCATCGTACATCCTCTTCAGGGAATAGCCTGTCTCGGCGATAAAGGAGGGATCGCCATCGTAAGGAACAAGGTATGCCCAACCGGTCTTGGGATCGGGCGCACCATGGCCCGAATAATAGACGAACACCGTGCTGTCCTTCTCGGCGTTGTTGAGCAGCCACCGCTCGAAGTATTTCTCGAAGTCGCTCTTCGATGCGTGTTCGTCGGTCATGACAACGACATTCTCTTCAGAGTAGCCCATGACCTTCGTCAGGTATTCGCTCACCAGTTTGGCGTCGCTCTTGGCGAAATCCGCCTTCGGCAGCTTCTGACGATAGCTTTCGATGCCGATGACGATTGCATAGGCATTGTTATTGGGTTTGGCCTTGCCGGCCGGCAGGTTGTCGATAT
>JAQULV010000285.1 GCA_028718405.1 Smithellaceae bacterium | reverse complement strand
CTTGGAATAGTAATTTCTCTTAGCACAAACGGCCCGTCATCAAAAGGGTCAATTTCGCAGCTTCGAAGAACCGGCAGCGATTACCATTGACAGAAGGCAGACTCTTCCTATAGAAAGATCCTGACACAGGAACATCCTAATGCTCGCGCCAGAAAGGAGTATCAGAGTCGATGAACACTTACCCTTTTTTCAGCCTTGAAAAACATCCGGAAGACAAAACCGCCGTCCTCTATTTCAACCGCCCCGAGAAACTCAATGCCATGAATTGGCCGTTCTGGCGTGATCTTCCGGCCGTCATCGACGAATTGGAGGCTGATCCGGACGTCCGTGTTGTTGTCATTGCCGGCAAGGGTAAGGCCTTCTGCGTCGGTATCGACGTATTTGACTTCTTCGGACAGTTCGAGGAACTCTTGACCGGCGCCACACCCGGTGCGCGGGAGAAATTCTACCAACTGATCCTCCAGATGCAGGAGGGGTTCCATCATATGACGGGGGGTAAGAAGGTCTATATCGCCGCCGCCCACAAATATTGCATCGGAGCGGGATTGGACATAAGCTCCGCCTGCGATCTGCGGTTAGCCTCAAAGGATACGATATTTTCACTGCGCGAAACGAAGATCGCGATCGTCGCCGACATGGGCAGCCTGAATCGCCTTCCGGCTATCATTGGCCAGGGGAACACCAAAATGATGGCCTATACGGGCAGGGACTTCTCTGCGGAAGAGGTCTTCCGGATGGGGCTCCTCAATGAAATCTACGAAGATCAGGAACAACTGATGGCGGGTGCGCTGGCGCTCGCCCGTGAAATCGCGGGCAACTCCTTCTCAACGGTGGCCGGTTGTAAAAACATGCTCAAATATATGGAGACGCACAGCGCCGAGGACGGCCTTCGTTACGTCGCAGCCTGGAATTCTGCCTTCTTCAATACCGGTGAGATCCAGGAGGCCGTTGTTGCTTCGTTGGGGAAGAAGAAGTAAGACCCCGGCTATAGACCGAGCCGACGGCGGCCAAAGCGCATAGGGATAATGGTCGCCGCCAAGCAAACGGCAAGTACCGTGACAAAAGATGCCGAAAGCCATACCCACTGGAAGAAGGAAATACTCCTTCCCCGATAGCCAGCCATAAAGATCTCGTACACCGGTCCGGCCTCCAGGACGATGACAACAGCAATAAACCCGGCGCAAAGGATCATAAAGAGCAGCCCCCCGAAACTGGTGACGGACTGAGCCGGGTTCTCCGATTGAAAATCCGGATAGGCGGCACCCAGCCCCACCCCCATTCCGACGACCCCAGGCACCATGAAGAATACGGTTACGGAAGACAGGACCATCATGAAAGGCGTTACGTGCAGCAGGAGGTTCGTTACGATGGTAAGCGTCTCCGTCAGGATGAGAAGCGGCACGAAGTAGATGGCAAACTTAATCCTGAGGAAAGTCCCGATCGAGATCGGCGACGATCTCACAATCCAGAAAGCGTCGCCCTCCATGCTCACGGCGGGATAAACGAATCGCGCCGCAATGGCCGTTAGCACGAAGGCGGCCAATCCCATATTTAGAAACGAGATAATATTCTGCAAGAAGATCGTCTTCACGGGAGCCCTCTCCAGCGGCAGTACGGAGAAGTTGTACAAATAGATGATGATCAGCGCCCCCAGAAGAAAAACCTGCGGCCATTGCGTCTGGTCGCGGAAGAAGGTTCTGATCTCCTTGAGCACGAACGCACGGGTCGGCCCCGTGAACAAGGAGGAGAAGAGGCCGGACAGGACACGGCTGCGGGGTGACAATGTAAAGAGTCTCTCCGTGGTGGCCTGCGATTTGGAAAAGCCCGGAAAGTAGGTGAGACCGGCCACCCAGGTCATGATAGAAAATAGGGAAAGAACAAAACTCCATGCCAGCGCCAAGTGCAGACCGACGGCTGCCGGGTTCTCGAAGAGGGAGGCGACGACGGCGTCGTATACCCAGGTCGTGGGAAGGAAGGGGGAGCCCGGCGTCTGCAATGTTCGAAAGTATTGGATAAGCGATCGGAAGGCGTCCGGATCAACGAGTTGTTCCGGTCTCATCAGGCGAAACGACAAAAGAAGGACGAGGAACAGCATAAAGCCCAAAAGTACAAACGCAGTCCTCAATCTCCCTGCCGGAAGCGCCATCCCTGCCAAAGATACAACCGTGGCGCTTAGGGCCGAGGCAATCAGACACAGGGCAATCAGGGCCGCAGCAACGGTCAGATAGAACGTGACTCCAGCATGGTAGACGATGCCGTAAGAAAGAAAGACCGGCAGACTGTAGAGAAAGACCATCCAAGAGCTGTCAAAGGTGCTCTCCAGCCAGCGTGCCACGAAGATAGAGACCGGCGTTACGGGGAGAGAATGAACCAGCATCAGATCCTTGCTCAGATACAGCTTGGAAAGTGACGTAATAATGCTGCTGAAGATGAGCAAGGCAAAGAATGTGATGAAGACCATGGAGAGGAGTTTCTTCGCCAGGATGTCGCCGAAACCCTCAACACCCTGAAAATAGACAAGGACGCGGAAGAAAATGGCAAAGATCCCGGCCCAGAAGGCGAGACCTATGGCACCGAAGAGATAGAACCTGACGCGCAGTTGCTCTACAGATTGCGATGAGGAGGAGTTCTTAAGCGACAGCAGCCTGGGACGAAGAAGGAGCAGAATATCTCTCATGGCCCCTCAGTCAGCAGGAGAAAGACCTCCTCCAAATCAGCTTCTTGAACGTGGGCGGCCCTTTTCAGATCACCCGTTGTGCCCAAGGCAATGAGTTCACCTTTATTGATGATGCCGATACGGTCGCAAAGGTCCTCCGCCACCGACAATGTATGGGTCGACATAAAGATCGTTGTCCCCGCCTTGGCCAAGCCTCGGAATATGTCCTTTACTTTTTTGATCCCAGCAGGATCCAGACCAACCATCGGCTCATCAACGACGATCACCTTGGGGTCGTGGAGCAGCGCCGCAGAAATGATAAGACGTTGTTTCATGCCGTGCGAGTAAGATTCGATGAGTTCGTCCGCCCAGTCGCTGAGCAAGAAGGTACTGAGAAGTTCTTTGGCCCGTTGCTGAAATCCGTTGCCATCGGCACCGTACAACTCGGCGGAGAACTTCAGAAACTCCATACCGGTCAGTTTCTCATAAAGGAAAGGCCGGTCGGGAATGAAACCGATACGGCGCTTGGCCCGCTCGGGTTCCTTCGCCATATCGATCCCGTCAATCACGATTACTCCTTTAGTCGGCGCCAGCGTTCCCCCCATCATCCGGATCGTTGTGGTCTTTCCCGCCCCGTTGGGACCGATAAATCCGAAGATTTCACCCGCGTCAATATTCAGGTTTATTCCCTTCACCGCGAGGACGTTTCCGTAGCTCTTTGTCAGATTCTTCAG
>JAQULV010000284.1 GCA_028718405.1 Smithellaceae bacterium | reverse complement strand
AGGGACTTGAGACCTTCGCCGCCTACTTTGAGGTCGAGGCCGGAGTAGGCGTCTGCATCGCCAACAGCGAAGTTGGCTTCAAGAATCTTCCTAGCGAGGTCTTTGCCGACGAACTCATCGAGTTTCGCTGTCGGTATTCCCCCTTGACTAATCTTTTCCTCTCCGTCCTTTCTGGCAACAACACCCCACGTTTCTTCGTCTTCCCGGATTACATCAATTTCATCAACGTGCTTGCTCAGGTCATACCGCTCCGCCTGCATCTCCCCCGTTGTCCACGCCACCCCGTCAAATCCCTGTTCCTTGGCCAGGGCCAACACCCGCTTGACCCCGATGTCATAGATGCGCTTGCGGAGATATTCAGGCATCTCCTGTTGGTTGGCGTCGGATGGGCCTTGAATTTCTTCGACGAAGAGGATGCGTTTCCCATCTGCATCTCTCTCATTAAACCTAATCCTCACAATAGGATTCTGAATATCTGAGTAGGCTGTGTGACCGTCCTCCCACTCTTTGTTTTCTACAAGTGTAAATTTACCTTCTCCTATTCTCTTATATCTTCCACCTGCAATCTCTTCAAGACCATTTTCTTTTAGAATAGAAAGCACTTGTTGTCTAGTGATTCGACCTCTATAATACTCATCTATTGTACTTCGTATACTAATAGGTAAATCCTCATATATTGGTAAGTTATTTGTTAATCTAAAATTACCTTCTGGATGTTTATCAGCATAAGCCAGAGCTTCCTCCTCTGTAGGAAAAGAAATCTCTCTCGGCTTTCCTCTGTCACTTGCCGTCACAAACATCTCCCTGTAACTTCCAGGAACGGCGCCGGGTTCGGTGTACTGGGAGAAGTGGGCCAAGGGAAGAAGGTCCGAGTATTGATTTGCCCCTCCTTCGATTTCTCCTGTGGCATCATTGACGGCTACATAGAAATACCGCGAATATTCGTTAGGCAAATTCTCGACGTCTGAGGCTTTGAATATCGTGACGCCTTCTTTCGGACCCCCCAGCACCACATCCCTAAAGTCCACCGAATTGGCTTTGATCTCGTCCATCACCTGCTGTTTCGTGACCGTCCCTGACCATCCACGGGCGTCCTCCCCTACGGTCTCGAAATTTCCGAGAAGGTTATCAATCTCGGCATCGGTTACGCCGTTCCCCTTCAGCATCTTGACAAGCTGATCAAGGGGCATCTTCCCGCCCATTTTCTTTTCAACGACGGCGGCAAGTTGGGAGTAGAAGGCGGGATGCTTTGGCGAAAAAGTGTATCTCTCCCCATACTGCTGATTCTCCTTGACAAGATCACTGTCGAAGAGTATCTTATTCTTGAAGCCGGGCATGGAGCGTGAGACCCTGGGCAATTGTAGCCCAGAAGCCATACTCCAAGCGCGGCTTTTGCTTCTGTTCATGTACCGTAGCAATCCCTGGTTGATCCAGTTGATAAAATGCTGTTCGCTCTCCCTCTGGTGAACACTTACGATGTCGTTAACTATGTTGTGCCCGCTCTCCTTCGACAACTCTATTGCCGCGACTATCGTTTTACCATCCTGTCTTAACTCGGTCATTACAACAAGACTTCCCTTCTCGGTAGCTGAATCGAATACCATCACCGGATCGGCAAGCTGTCGAGGCAACTGCTTTAGGGTCTCGAAGGAAACACCGTGCTTTCCTGTCGTAGTCTTTTCAATGGTGCCATGAGTAATGACGAGTGGTAATTGATCTGCGCCTAACCCCACTAATACCTGTGGCGTTTCGCTTATGGTAACTGGTTCGCGGCGATTCGTTATCTTCCCAGCAGCTATGTCGTCCAGTTGTTCGGCGAATGAGGCGCCCGAGCGCACGGCCCCTCTTTCCGAAACCGAATACATCTCCACGCCCTTGGGGGTCTCGCGGGTCTTGATCTCCTTGATAAAGGTGTCGAAGGCTTTGTTGATCGCCTCCCGTTCCTTCCCTTCCGGGTAGGGTCTCGCCACAAAGCCGTCGATCATCGGTAGAAGAATTCCACCATGGGCTTGATAGACGAGAAAATCACTCTGGCCACCGGTCTCCGTGATCTTATCTTCAACATAAGCAGCAAAGGCCCGTGCGATCATCTCATGTGGCTCGCTCCAGTAGTCGCCGCTTCGCGCCTGATCCATCTTCTTCGCTTCGATGGCATAAGATGTAGGAACTTTCTTGGTCTTCTCGGTCTTGTTCTGGGCGTCATCGAACATTCTGAGACGTTCTTTATAGGTCCGCATTGCAGCGGCAACTTTATCGAGAGGTCCCGCATATTGCCCCGTTGCGAATCCGCTCCTATTCCTGACAGCCTTGAAAATCTTGTTCAAAAGGTCAACCGTGTCGTTGGAATAGCGACCCTTTCCTTTTTCGCTATGGGTCCATTTCAGATCGAGGTCGCCACCTTCAAGAAGGATGTCGGCAATGCGGTCAAATTCCGTCATCTGTTCGGAGGATGCGGGTTCCAAAAATTTGATAGGTTTGCTACTGTAACCGCCCTTGCTTTTGTGGTAGTTCGTCAGATCCCGGGCGAGATCTTTCCTGATATCATCCAATTTTTCTTTAAGTTGTTCACGTGCTTTGGCAAGAAACTGATCAGCCTTTTTCGTGTCCTCAACGTATTGCTCTGCCTTCTTGTACATGGATTCGATAAGGTGCCTGTAAGTCTCTCTCAATTCCTCCCGGGCTTCGGATTTGAAACTTTCGCCATGGCTCAGATAATCATGGGAAGGCGCAGGCGATGCTTTATAAACCATATCGCCTCTTTTATTTGTGACTTTTTCCCGCGATGCCTTTGTGTCCTGTCTCCCCAAGTAATGATCCAGGGCATGCATCCATTCATGAGCGAGACTGCCGGCGCCTTTCATTTTCGTAAGATTGATGACGCCATAATCGCGTTCGTAATGCGCTTTCGCTCCGGAAAGCCCCTGTCCTCTTGCCCCAAAAGCGATGGCCAGTTCTCCGTTGAGCATGAGGGCCTTGGGGGGAAGTCCAAGCGCATCGGCAAGGTCCAGGAGCCCATCATAGGCATGATTCATTACCTCTTGCCGTTCCGCCTGATTGTTCCAGTTCCCGAATTCGATTCCGCGAGGCGCAAAGGTCTCCATGAACATCTCAGGGGTGGCATCCGCTGTCCGTCTTTCCACACCTTTTCTGACAGCGATCTCCGGGACCGGTAGGATCTCTTCCCCGAATGTCGTTTTGACGTTCAGAATCTCTTCCGCGTGTTGCGCCATATATTTCATGGCCTCTTCGCGGGACGGGAAGTTCTGGTTGACGACCTTCAGCCTTTTTCGGTCCCCGACTCTCTTGAAAATGGAGTGCGTCCCGTCGCTGTTCTGGTAGGTTGTGTGGTTTCGTGCGACAGCATAAAGGGGAATGGCCGCTTCCGCCGCCTCT
>JAQULV010000283.1 GCA_028718405.1 Smithellaceae bacterium | reverse complement strand
TCCGATCTGGCGCGTAGGCCGTGAGAAAGGGCGGGAAGAGATCGTAGGTATCGACGTCGAAATAGGGCAGGTACGTGAGCGTCTTCTCTTCGGCCGATAGGTTCTTGAGGCGGACGCGCATGATGAGAACCGGCAGATCTCCCGCCGGCGCGAAGACCGTCTCGTTAAGAAGTATTCCTCCGGAAGAGATTTCCTTTTCGAAGTAGCCCTCGCCGAAGATCCTTTTTTCCGCTACACCCGCGGGACGGTAGGGGTAGTAGCTGGAGAAACTGACCGCGCCGTCGGAGACGAAGCCGAAGCCCCCCGCGTAGGCGAGCTTGGCGGGATTGTGCAGGTTCAGCCAGCGCTGGGCGGAGTCGTTGTAGAACATCTGGACGTAGCCCATATTGGTGGCGATGGCGTTTACGTGATCGTTTCCTAACTGATGCCAGTGGAGGTTGGAATAGGCGTTGCCCTTGAGCCAGACGGCGCGCAGGTCGTTTAGGGGGTCCATCTCGTACTCATAGGCGGGAAGACCGTAGCGGTCCATGGCCCAGCGGCCGAAACTGCCCGCGCCGGTGTCCCAGCCGGGGCCGACGATGGGTGTGTCGGTTTCGTTCAGGTGATGCGAGAGGCCGCCGACACGCGCCTTGATCTTCTCGCCGATCGACGAAGCCGCCGCCGCGTTTGACAGAAGAGAAAAAAGAAGAACAGCCGCGCTGAGACAGACGACGGTACCTCTCCGCTCCTCTCCCGAAAAGAAGATCATCCCCCCTCCTTCTGGCCGCAAAAAGTCAAGCCTTGCTTGTGTATCTTCGCCCCGCGCAGGGTCCAACTGTCGGTTTAGGTTTTGGTTTCTAGAAGAAGTGAACTCTTACCCCCAAGACGGGACCCTACCACAGGGAAATGGATTTTCAAAGGCAAATCTCAGCCTTCATTTTCTTCCCCGTGCTCACGAAAAATGAGGTGCCTGGGAAGCCTCAGAGCGTCATCCGATGGCCTACAGGAATTTGCGGTAAACGCTGAGCGCCGTGCCCTTGAGGGGGCGCCGCCGGCGGTATATACTTAAAGCGAAACATTCGTTTTGCAGCCGCTGTCCAAGTTTTTCTTCTTTCCGGGGGCGAAGCATCTCCCGATCCTTTTGCGAGAGGTCAACAGCCGCGCTTTCCTGCCGCGGCCTCACGAAACAAAACCAAGGAGGTTACCATGAAATACCTGCTGTCCCTAATCATCGTCGTGCTTTGCGCGTCGGCCGCATCGGCCGATACGCTGCGTACCAAGGTTGTCGAGTACTCGGATCAGGGCGCCGTGATGGCGGGATACCTCGCCTACGATAGCGCCTTCAAGGGGCCGCGCCCGGGGGTGCTCGTCGCCCACGAGTGGTGGGGGCTGAACGATTATATCAGGAGCCGGGCGGACCAACTGGCCCGGCTGGGATACGTGGCCTTTGCCGCCGATATCTACGGCAAGGGCAATCGCGCGAAGACCCCCGCGGAAGCGGCGGCCCTGGCCGGCAGATTCGTAAACGACAGGCCCCTGGTGCGCTCGCGGATCAAGGCGGCGCTCGCCGTCCTCAAGAATGAAAAACTGACTGCGGGCCAACCGATCGCCGCCATCGGGTATTGTTTCGGCGGTATGACGGTCCTGGAACTGGCGCGGAGCGGCGCCGACATCGCCGGCGTGGTGAGCTTCCACGGCACCTTGGATACGCCCAACGTCGCCGACGCCAAGAACATCCGGGCAAAGGTCCTGGTTCTGCAAGGCGCCGACGATCCCTACGTACCGGCTGCCAAGAGGATCACCTTTGAAGACGAGATGCGCATGGGAGGCGTGGACTGGCAGATGAACGTTTACGGTAATACGGTCCATTCCTTTACGAACCCCGCTTCCGGCGACGATCCCACTAAGGGTGTGGCCTACAATCAGGAGTCCGCCAGGCGCTCCTGGGAGGCCATGCAGGCCTTCTTCAAAGAGATCTTCGCCAAGCCGGGAAAATAGCCGACGTCCCGGAGAGGCGGATTGATATCCTCAAGGAGTAGGACCATGAAAGTTGTGCAGGCGAGACAAATCGTCCGGGAGGCCCTGCGCGAAGCGGATATCGAGATCGATGGCGGTCGACCTTTTGATATCCACGTCCGCAACGAAGCCCTCTATCGGCGGCTCATCGGCGGCGGGACTCTGGCCCTGGGTGAATCGTACATGGACGGCTGGTGGGACTGCGAGGCCCTGGACGAGTTCGTAAACCGGGTCCTCCGGGCTGATCTGGAGAGTTATGTCAGAGGGAACGTGAAGCTGCTCTGGAACGCGGCGAAATCGCGGCTCTTCAATCTCCAGAAAAGTTCCCGCGCCTATCGGGTGGGGGAACACTACGATGTGGGCAACAAGCTCTACCAGGCCATGCTCGACCAGAGGATGCTCTACACCTGCGGGTACTGGAAAGACGCGGCCGACCTCGACGGGGCGCAGGAGAAGAAACTCGATCTCGTCTGCAAGAAGATCGGCCTTTCGCAGGGCATGTCGGTTCTGGAGTTGGGCTGCGGATGGGGTTCCTTTGCGAAGTATGCGGCGGAAAAGTACGGTGCCCGCGTCACTGGCGTCACCGTCTCGAAAGAACAGGTCGAACTGGGAAGGGAGCTTTGCCGGGGGCTGCCCGTGGACCTCCGTTTGGAGGACTACCGGGAGGTGTCGGGAAAATACGACCGCGTGATCTCCATCGGCGTCATGGAACACGTCGGTTACAAGAACTACCGGACCTATATGGAGACGGTGGACCGCACCCTGAAGGATGACGGCATCGCCTTTATCCACACCATCGGCAGCAACAAAAGCCTCACCACCGCCAACGCTTGGACGGAGCGGTACATCTTCCCCAACGGGATGCTTCCCTCCATCGCCCAGATCGGCAAGGCCATGGAAGGACTCTTCGTCATGGAGGATTGGCACAACTTCGGCCCGGACTACGATAAGACCCTCATGACCTGGCACGAAAACTTCGTGCGGGCCTGGCCGAAATTGAAAGACGACTATGGCGAGCGCTTCTACAGAATGTGGCGCTTCTACCTGCTGAGCTGCGCCGGGGCCTTCCGTTCGCGGGCGATCCAACTCTGGCAGATCGTGATGACGAGACCGGGAACGGAACAACCCTGCTGCCGTGTCAGTTGAAAAAGGAATGTGATGATCGAAACCGATGTCATCATCGTGGGAGGAGGGCCGGCGGGTTCCACCTGCGCATGGATGCTCATACAGGCGGGGATCGGCGCGGTCGTTCTCGACAGAGAACCCTTTCCCCGTACCAAGGTCTGCGCCGGCTGGATCACGCCGCAGGTCTTAGCCGATCTGCAGATGAGTGTTGGTTCCTATCCCCACACGCTCACCTCTTACCGCAGTCTGCACGTGAGTCTCTTCGGAGTGCGACTTCCCAT
>JAQULV010000282.1 GCA_028718405.1 Smithellaceae bacterium | reverse complement strand
CCTTTTCGCCGGTCCGGGGATTTGTCCCGGTAATGGGCGGCACATCTTCCGGCGAGGGGAGATACCGGACGATGGCGTCCAGGAGCGGTTGAATTCCCTTGTTGCGCAGCGCGGATCCGCACAAAACGGGAACCACGCCCAGGTTCAGGGTCTGCTGACGCAGTACGCGGTGGAGATCCTCGCTCGCGACATCCGCCCCCTCCAGATACTTCTCGGCCAGTTCGTCATCCAGTTCCGCAAGCCGCTCGATGATCGTCTCCCGCCGGCTTCGTGCCTCCGGCAGCAGTTCATCGGGAATGGGCACGCATCGATACGTCTCGCCGAGGGTGCTGTCATCCCAGACGATGGCCTCCTGCCGGATGAGGTCGATCACCCCGTGGAACTGGTCCTCCCTCCCCCAGGGGAGCTGGACGGGCAGGGCAATGGACTGGAAGCGGGACCGCATCTGAGCGATCACCGCGTCGAAATCCGCACCCACGCGGTCCATCTTGTTGATGAAGGCGACCTTGGGGACACCGTACTTGTCGGCCTGGCGCCAGACCGTCTCCGATTGCGGCTCCACGCCGCCCACGGCGCAGAACACGACCGCCGCACCGTCCAGGACCCGGAGCGATCGTTCCACCTCGATCGTAAAATCCACATGCCCCGGTGTGTCGATGATGTGAATCTCGTGGTTCTCCCAGGCACAGGTCGTCACGGCGGAGGTGATGGTGATGCCGCGTTCCTGTTCCTGGGGCATCCAGTCCATGATGGCTTCCCCGTTATGGACCTCGCCGATCTTGTAGGAACGGCCGGTATAAAAGAGGATCCGTTCGCTGACGGTCGTCTTGCCCGCATCGATGTGCGCCACAATGCCGATGTTTCTGATTCTGGAGAGCCTGGTTTTCGCTGCCATGCAGGGCCGTCTTCCCGCCCCTCAGTCCGCGCGGGCGACGGGGGCAATGATCTCCTGATTGAACGCAAACGGGTTTTTCAGGCTGACGTGGCCCCGGATGGCGTCGGCTGCTTCATCGCCGACCAGGATCCGGACGCGCTTGATCTCCGGCATGTTGGCCATCAGGGTATTGGTCAGGGAATAGACCGTCGCCAGTTCGCTCGTGCTGCTGCCCGGGTGAAGCTCGGGGAGCGACTTGGCGAAGCTGACGGAGACCGTCTGATCCGGTTCGATCTCGACCTTGCGCAGCCCCGCCTTCCCGGGCAGCGTGGCGGTCAGGCCGGTCTTCGACCCTTCGATGAGCGATTTGACCAAGGCCTCTGCCAAGGCGGCCCGGGTTTCCTCCCGGGGGATGAACCGTTTTTCCGGAACGAGAAACCGTTCGTTGGCGTCGTTGAAATAAAGGGTGCAAGCAACCTTGTCGCGGCTTCTCGCCGCGGCGTCCCGCCCCGCCGCCGGGGGATACACGAAGTGGAACAGGGTGACGAAAAACAGGATCAGAAAGCCCACGGTCACCGTGACGATGGCCACGAGCAGGGAGGTCTTCATCTGCTGCTTCTTCTTGCGCTGCTGAACCTGAACGATTCTTCTCTGCTTCTTGGTCGACATGGAAAGAGGATCTCCTCCCCTCAACGGCGGTCTGCCTGCAGTGCGTCGAGGTGCTCACGGGACTTGATGCCGGCTTCGGACGCCGGCGAACGTTTCACGGCTTCCTGGAAGGCGGGCACCGCTTGATCGCGCCGACCCATCTTGACGTAGGCGCGACCCAACCAGTAATGGGCTTCGGCGAGATCCGGCGACAGTTCGATGGCGCGCTTCAGATGCGCCACCGCTTCGGCATACTCCCCCAGTTCATAGGCCGACTGCGCCATGTTCTTCTCGATCAGGGGCATCAGGATCGTATCGGGTTCCCGAACCTTGGCCTCCTGGTATTTCAACAGGGCCGTGCGATAGTCGCCTTTCTGGTGATAGGCCCAGCCCATGTTGTAAAGCGCGACGCCCGGGGTATCGTAAAGGATGTTGGTCAGGGCCTTCTCGAACAGGGCGATGGCGCGATCCCACTGCCCGGCGGTGAGACAGATCGTCCCGTGGAAATTGTACGCCTCGGAATAATCGGCCTTGAGGTCGACGGCCTTCTCGAATTCCTCGATGGCCTGCTTGCGCAGACCCTTGCTGTGATACGCGACGCCGAGAAAGTAGTGGATGCTTGCATTGTCCGGGGTGAGCTCATTCGCCTTCATCAGCTCCTTCAAGGCGTTGTTGTACTGTTCCGCCTGGATTTGTGCAATGCCCAGCTTCAGATGGGACTCCGCCATGTCCTTCTGCCAGGGCGTGGGACCGCAGGCACCCAATGCGACTGGAAGCAGCAGAACGATCAAAAGATAAAAACGGGGCGACGGCTTCATAAAGTCCCTACCCTTCCTGGTTTCCGTTGATCCACCAGTCGCTCTTGTCCTTGAACCACCAGTGAGAGGAGTCGGTTTGGAGGATGGCCTCCGCCACCCGGCGCCCCACGTCGGTACCGAGGCGCTTCAGGGCGAACCGGATCCATTCCTGGCTGTACTTGTTGCCCAGGTCCCCATATTCCTTTAACTGCAGAATCAGGGCGAGCTGATCCGCGTCATGGGCCAACAGCGACTCGGGCGTTTTCCGGGCGTTGAAATCCTCCAACGCCGCCGCGATGTCCCCGCCGAAAGAAAGCGTCTCCGTCAACTCGCGGATCGCCTTGGCCTCGTCGACCGTCACATACTTCTTGTTGACGTAATTCATGTCGCCCGTGCGGGCTTCCGGGAGGTCGTGAAAAAGGCACATCCTGAGCAGCTTGAGCTCGTCGACGGACGGATCCAGCCTGGCCAGCACATATCCGATGAAGATCGTCCGCAGGATATGTTCGGCGACGGATTCCCGGCCCGAACCGAGAAACTGAAAACCCGTCCGGGGCGTCTTTTGCAACATTCCGACTTCATAAAGAAAGTTCGCGATATCCCGCATCAGGCGCCCTTCTTCAGCATCTGGATCCGATTGGCCATCTTGTCCGCAACCTTGCGGATCTGGGACTGCAGCGCCGCAACGCCCTCCGGCCGCGCCGCCAGGAGCAAATCGAGCTGGGCCTTCCAGTATTCGAGCTGAGAAAGTTCCAGCTCGCGCATCTTTTTTTCTAGCCGCTGCTGAAACTCCCTGGCCATGATCGCGTCACGCTCCGCTTGACTCATCCCTTTCCCCTGCCCCTCCGTTTTCTCAATCCCGAAAGACGCCGCCGGCCCGCCCTTCGGTCCGGCCACGGCGATCCAATCGCTATAATCTGAGTATTATAACATGTGATCCCGATCTTGCAACCCAGAAATGACGGTGTGTCAAGAGCAAATAGAATTGTCCGGTTTTGTAACACGTGAATTGTCCGCTTTTCTGTTCCGTGAGAGGGGGAGACATTTTGGAACAGGAGGGGAGCGGTGGACGTGCGCTTCCCCAGACGATGAGG
>JAQULV010000281.1 GCA_028718405.1 Smithellaceae bacterium | reverse complement strand
CTCCCTCAAACACAAATACGAAAAAATGTACCTCAACGAGGCGGTCGGCGCATTCGCCCTCTACACCGTCCTGATGGCCCTCTTCACCAACCCCGTCGTCGAAATGGTGAAGACTCTCGTCAGCTGAAAACAAACGCCGGGGGCGGGATTCGATCCCTCCCCCGCCACACCGAGGAAGGAGGAAAGAGCCATGACGACCCAAACGACACAGAGAGATCAACTCCGGCAGATGCAGCACTTCGGTCCGGTCCTGATGCTTTCCGCATGGAGTTTCGTGATCGTCATCACCTCCCTCCTGTTCCTCTATGTCGGACATTTGCTGGATCAGTGGCTGGGAACGGCGCCCAACTTCATGTTCGGGCTGTTCTTCCTGGCCATCGTGACCACCATCGGCCGCCTCTACCAAGAGGCCTGGCTGAGACGGAAATGCCTCTGAGGCCTCCGCGGATAGCGGATAGAACCGACCGAACCGACCTTTTCATGATCTGTTAAAACCCCCCTTCACGGATCTCCGTGAAGGGGGGTTCTTTACGGCCGCGTTCCCCGGGGAAACGGATCCAGGCCGGTATCGGCCCGTTCGCAAAGCGTCGCCGCCCCTACTTCAGAAGGGACCCGATGAGGACCGGGGTGAAGTAAAGGCCGGCCATCGTGACGACGGCGACGCAGATCCGGTTGATCCACGCCTCCTGCTGAAGGAAGCGTTCATCCCAGTCCGTGGATGCCATCAGACGGCGGCAGTGCTCGAAACGGCTTCGCCCGGGAAGCGCCTGGAGGGCCGTGGCCCCGGGCTGACCGATGTATCTGGGTAACGTTGCCGCTGTGGTGCGCATGGTCTCTGTCCTCCTGATATTTCAAACCGGCAAAATCCGACCGGTGCCTTGACGGGGCGTTATCCGTGGTATTTCCGGACCACGGCGGTGACAACGCCTCCCAGCCGCAGTTCCGACCGGGGCCGGATGTCGGGATATCTGGGATTGGCCGCCACCAGGACAATCTGCTTCCCCTGCTTCTGAAAATACTTCATCGTCCACTCCCCGTCGACTTCGGCGACGACGATGTCGCCGGTCTTGGGAGCGCGTCCCTTTTCGATGATGACCAGATCCCCCGCCATGATGCCCGCCCCGGTCATGGAATCGCCGCTGACCTGCAACAGGAAGGAGGCGTCCGGCCGGGCGATCAGATATTCGTCCATGGAAATCGCATCCGAGAGGACCTCCTCCTCGGGAGACGGAAAACCGGCCTGAATGCTGCCGACCCGGGGGATGGCAAACGCCTGCTTCGTGAAACTCAGATGCCCCTTGCCGTCCTTCTCCAGAATCCGGGCCTCGATGAGCTTTTCGATCCAGAAATTCACGACGCTTTTGGACCGGACGCCCAGCAGATCGACCATCTCGGAAAAAGAAGGCATGCGCCGGTTCTGCCGGAAGAAGGCGAGGAGGAGTTTCTGGACCGACTGGAGGGTGCGTTTTTCTTTCATGGGTCCCGTATATAGAACCATCGTTCTATTGTCAAGAAAAAAATGGCGGGCGGCTCAGCGCCGGACGCTCCCGATGAACGCGAGATAGGCGTCGGCCGTTTCCCCGGCCTTTTCGATCATCGGCAGATGGCCGCAATGCTCGATGATCACGGTCTGGTGACGGGCCAATCCCCGCTCGAAGACGGGCACGCTGGAGACGTCGATGATGCGATCGTTCCTGCCCCAGAGAATCAACGTCGGCGCCTCGATCTTCGGCAGGTCTTTCTCCAGGGAGAAAAGATCGCCCTTGAAATCCTCGAGGGCTTTTTCATGGAAGCGCCGGTCGGCCAGGGCTTTTTCGACGAACCGCTTCTTGAACGGGTAAGGCAGGGGGGGCGGGTTTGCAAAGGCCAGGCCCATGACCCGGGGCAGATCCGCTTCATCTTTCAACAGCAGGGGGTTCTCCCCCTGCTCCGCCCGTTTCATGACCTCGCTCTTCCGCAGGGACTTCACGCCCGCGGCATTGAACAATCCCAGACTGATCACTTCCCCGGGATAGCGAGCGGCATAGGCGCCGGCAAACAATCCCCCCATGGAATTTCCCGCGATGTGGAGGGGCGCCAGGCCGAGGACGCGGGCAAATTGATGCAGCCGGCCGACCTGGCTGGAGAGGTCATATTTTGCATTCATACGTTTGGAGCTCTCCCCATAGCCGGGGATATCGGGGATGACGACATGATAGTGTTTCGTCAGGCCGGCGGCAAAGCGCGTCCAGTGGTCCTTGTCGGCGGAATAGCCATGCAGGAGAAGAACCGTCGGTCCCCGGCCCCCTTCCAGGTAGACGATGCGGTGGTCATCGATCAGGATTCCCTTCTTGACCAGCCCGGCCTGGCTTCGCCCGTACCGGACGAAATAATCGGCGACCCTTTCTGGAAACGCGTAATATCCGCCAACGACGGCGACCAGAACGACCAGCAGCGCAATGAAGATCTTTTTCATGGCACCCCCCTTTGTTTGTGGAGCGTCATACGTGAGACCGACTCAAGGTACCATCATACACGAATACATCGCGATCGGCACCCGTTTTGTCGCGGACGGGCGCTTCCGGCCCAAGAACAGGCGCCGGCCTTCAGGCGTTTGGAGGGGGGCTCCAAATCCCCGGGGCGGGACTGGTGGGATTGTTCGGGGGGATGGGTTCCCGCGCGCTTATCGGGAATGGCGTTTCCGGGGCGGGCCGATGAGAAACACGAACCGGTCCGTGATCCTGAAGGTGCGGAACGGGGCGTTGCGGCTGCGGACCGAACGATCTTCGTAGAAGCTCCCCGCCGTCGTGATGATGGCCAGAAGGCATAGGCCGAACATGAAGTAGGGCGACGTCCCCAGCCAGGCGTCCAGCCAATGGCCGGCATACAGGAAAAGGCCCGCGGCAACGACGAGCGACAGGAGCCAGGCGCCCACGAGCAGCAGGTCTCCGAGGGACCTTCCACGATATCGGATCACTTTTGGCTGTCCTTTCATGATGGAACCCTCCTCCTGTTCGATGACGGTCTCGGTTCGCTGGCTTGATTCCTTGGAAAAATCGTGCCAGCGGTCGCGGCGGGATGAATTTTTCCGGAAAGGACCCGGCAAGGGGCCTCGCGCCGGGCCTGTCCCGCACACCGGACAAGGGCGCAACATATGGATATTGAATGCATTTTCCCGGATCAGATCCGTCACGGGAAAAAGCGTCCGGCGCCGGGGGAATCCGGAGCGCGGCGGCGGCGCATGGGGGCTGGCCTCCCGAAAACGGGCGCGGGAAGTGTCATTTCGATAAACCGATCGGCGGCATTGAAAAAAATGTCGAACGCCCGCGAACCGGCAACCGCCCCTGAAACATTTGACAGGGCGGGAAAAATGGTATACCAATGTGCCATAATTGGGGGGAGTTTCATCGAACCCGAAGGGGCCGTCAATATCCCCC
>JAQULV010000280.1 GCA_028718405.1 Smithellaceae bacterium | reverse complement strand
ATGGAAGTGGCGGTAGTTTTCCATGAGCGGGGTGAATACTTCCTGCCCTATTTCCAGCCCGTGAAGAAGTAGATCAAGAGTCAGGAGGTTGCTGATCATGAGCGACTACGAAACCATCATATGTGAAGTAAAAGATTCCGTCTGCCACATCACGCTGAACCGCCCCGATAAATACAACGCCATCAACAGAGAAATGGCTCGCGAACTGCTCGACGCCTTCCGAAAGGTGCGCGACATCCCCGAGGTTGGGGTCGTGGTCCTGGCCGGCGAGGGCAAGGCCTTCTGCACCGGGGGGGACCTGTCTATCTTTCCCTCGCTCGCCGAACACCGCAACTCATTGGACTGGCTAGCCCATGACGGTTACGACATCGGCAAGGCCATCGAGCTTTGCGAGAAGGTCGTCATCGCGAAGGTCACAGGACACTGCCTGGCGGGCGGCCTCGAGCTGGCCTTGATGTGCGATCTCATCTACGCGAAGGAGTCGGCCAAGTTCGGGACGACGGAGATCAATATGGGAATCCTTCCCGGCTGGGGCGGCACGGTACGGATCGCCCGGGCCTTGCCCATCTATCGCGCCCGCGAGATCATCTATAGCGGCCGCAAAGATTATCGTGCCACCGACATGTACGAGATGGGTTTTCTGACCCGCGTCTTCAAGGACGACGAGTTCGAGGAGAAATTCGCCGAAGTGGTTGCCAACATCGGCGGCAAGAAGCCCATCGCCCTGAGAATAGGTAAGGAGGTAATGGCGCGCTCTCTGGAATGCGGGAGCATGGATGCGGCCCTGGCACTGGAGCGCAACTCCATCCAGTGGCTGATCTATTCGCCGGACATCCAGCAGGTCATGGACATGTACAGAAAGAAACCCGAAGACTTAGTGACGGCGCAGAAACAGGCGAACGTCGACACGGACGTGAAAAAATGACGGCTCCGCAAGAAGCCTGCAGGCTGCGAGAGGAGGATCCTGCGTTTCGAGCGCTGTTCCCACTTCGCCTCGTGCCCTCCTTCTGGATTCCCTATCCCCGTCCGCTGGGCCTTTTGCGGGGTCGTCCCGACTGTTCCGACAAGTCTTTGGTGGTCTAACGAAGATAAAGGAGATTCTTATGGATTTCGGATTCACGGAAGAACAACTCATCATGCAGCAGTCCGTTAAGAGCTTCTGCGAGAAGGAGATGAACTGGGAGTATGTCAAGTGGATGGACAAGAACTGCGACTTCGTCCCCGACGAGCTCTGGCAGAAGTTCGTCGATCTCGGCATTTTCTGGAGTGGCATCTCGGAAGAATACGGCGGCCAGGGTCTGGGCCAGGTCGATGCAATGGTCGGTTTCGAGCAGATTTGCAAGCGGTCGATGTCAGTGGCCCTGGCGCTGGGTGTCACCATGGGCTTCGGGGTGAGGTTCATCGGCGAGTTAGGGACGAAGGAGCAGAAGGAAAAGTATCTGCCGCTTATCGGCGAGGGAAAATTCAAGACCTGCATGGCTCTTACTGAACCCGGTGGCGGCACCGATATCCTGGGGGCTATCAAGACGACCGCTGAGGAAAAAAGTGACCGCTGGATCATCAACGGCCAGAAGGTCTTCATTACCGGCGCCCACGTGGCCGATTCCCTGATTACCATCTGCAAGACCGAGAAGGAAAAACCGCGCAGCCGCTGTCTCAGCACGATCATGGTTCCCCGGGAAAGCAAGGGTGTCGCGATCGGGAAGATCCACAAGATCAGTTGCCACCACTGTGACTCCGTGGAGATATTCTACGACAACGTCGAGGTACCCAAGGAGAACCTCCTGGGGACACAAGGCAACGCCTTCTATGAGATCATGACCGTGCTCAATCCGGAGCGCATCGGCGTGGCCATGATGGGTGTCGGGATTATCGCGGCCATCTATGAACTTGCCTTCCAATACGTCCAGGAGAGGACGGCCTTCGGCGGACCCATCAGCCGCTTCCAGATACTGCAGAACTACCTGGCGGACATGTACATCAATCTCGAAAATTCACGGAACCTCACCTACAAGTCCGCCTGGCTGTGCGACAACGGAAAACCCTACCACCTCGAGGCGACAATGGCCAAGCTCGTTGCCGCGGAAGGCGCGCGGCACGCCGGCATTTACGGCGCGGAGATATTCGGGGGATACGGTATCTGCGACGAGTATCCCGTTTCCATGTTCGTACGCGACGCCTACCAGATCCAGTTCTCACCTATCTCCAACGAGATGAGTCGCAACATGCTCATGCAGTTCCAGGGACTGCCCAAATCCTGGCCATAACCCGGCAAGCAATACCCTAAAGGAGGGGCAACATGTACACACTTGTTGACATAGTAAGAAACGGCTCCAACTTCTTCCCCCAGAGAGTAGCCGTCGTCTACGAGGGTCAGAGATACACCTATCGGGAGTTCAACGAGCGAATCAACCGACTCGCCAACGCCCTCGTCAAGCTGGGATACAAGAATGGTGACCGCGTTGCCATCATGGCAGACAACTGTGAGAAGTATCTCGAGGCGTATTTCGGTGCGGCCAAGATCGGCATGAGCGTAACGCCGATCAATGTCCGTCTCGGCGATGCCGAGATTTCCTATGTCGTCAAGGACAGCGAAGCAGCGGCCTTTATCGTGGGCGACGGATACGAGGAACGGGCGGCCGGTTTCAAGAGCGGCACGGCCAGCATCAAGAACTGGATCAGCTTCGACAATCCTTTGGCGGGATTTTACAACTATGAAGAGTTGCTCGCCGGCTCCTCTCCGGCAGAGCCGGATCCCGACGTGTACGACGTCCAGGAAGACGACATGGCGGTTCTGATGTATACCGGCGGAACGACGGGTCTCCCGAAAGGCGTGATGCTTTCACACCGGAACGTGATTCTTTCAGGTATCATGGCGTCCCTGTCCATGGGGCTGTCTCGGGACGATTCCACCTGTTACGTGCTCCCGATCTTTCACGTATCCTGGTGGCCGATCCTTGCTGTTCTTATTGTCGGCGGCAAGGTGTGCATTAACCGCAAGCCCAATCTCGATGCGATTTTCCAGCTCATCCAGGACGAGAAGTGTACCCACATGAATCTGGTTCCCACCATTTACGGCTGGATGGTCGATTATCCCAATGTAGATAAATACGATCTCTCAAGCCTTCGGATCCTCAGTTATGCAGGGAGTCCTTTCCCCAAGGAGGTCCTGATCAGATGCATCCGCAAATTCGGAAACAAATTCTGTCAGGGCTACGGCGCTACCGAAACAGCCGGCGCGCCGGTCGCAATGTTGGACTGGGACGATCACCATTTGGAAGGTGAGAAATCAAAATATCTCACGAGTGCCGGCAAAGCGGCGGCGAACAGCCGGGTCAAGATCGTCGATGATGAAGACCGCACCTTAGGCCCCGGCGAAAGCGGTGAGATCTGCGCCAAGGGCAAGCACATCATGATGGGCTA
>JAQULV010000279.1 GCA_028718405.1 Smithellaceae bacterium | reverse complement strand
TATGCAGGAAAGGCCATGCGGGTTGGCGTTCCAAGTTCAACGAGCGAGGGGACGAGACGGAGATCACCTATTTCGGCACCGATGGAAAGCCAATATTAAAAGATACAGGCGTTGCGGGCTGGCACGCCAAGTACGATGAGCGTGGGAACGAGACGGAGGTCGCCTACTTCGGCCTCGACGGTAAGCCGATCTTGCACAAGGATGGCAATGCGGGTTGGCGTGCCAAGTACAATGAACGGGGGGTCGAGACGGAGGTCGCCTACTTCGGCCTCGACGGCAAGCCGATCATGCTTAAGGATGGGAAAGCGGGCTGGCGCGCAAAGTTCGATGAGCGAGGGAACGAGATCGAGCGGACCTTTTTCGGCATTGACGGCAAGCCTGTTTTAATCAAGGACGGTTATGCGGGCTGGAGCGCGAAGTTCGATGAACGGGGGAACAGCATCGAGCTGACTTACCTCGGGATAAACGGCGAGCCCTGCCTGAATGTTGAGAAGGGATACTCCATCCAGCGGAGCATCTACGACGACAAGGGATTTGTCGTTGAGGAATCGTATTGGGGTCCCGATGGCGCACCCGTGTCCCTTCTGGGGGCCGGCGTTGCTCGAGCCCTGAGCACCCGCTCAAGTACAGGTGTCATCATACGCGGGGCCGCTTACAGCGCCAGTGGAGAACCGGTGATCGCTTATTCAAAGGCAGAAGGGCAGGCATGGAAGCTTTCTGTTGCCGGCAACCAATACCGGATAACGCTCCAGAATGGAAAGCCCGTCACCGACCCGACGGAACTGAAGAAGTATATCCGTCTTACCCAATCCTATCTGGCCGGCTACCACATGGAACAGCTTCGCCGAAAAGCCCCCGATTTGTTCCTGGGAACGCGGGGACTTCTGGTGACAGAGGTCATCGCGGGTGGCCAAGGCGAGCAGCTTGGCCTGATGCACGGGGACATTCTGCTGGAATACGACGGCCAGAAACTGGCGATGCTTGAGCAACTATTGATGGCTATGGAGAAGCTGAAGAACACATCGGCGACGCTGATACTCCTGCGGGATGGCAAGCAGGTGACTCTCACAGTGAAACCAGGAAAGCTTGGCATCCGGGTTGAAGAGATCTGAGCATTTTCAGATAAGGAATGAAGTGCGTCGGCTGCCGACTCAGTCTGTGAGTTTGTGAAGTGACTTCCGCCGGTGCGACATGGCATCGCCACCTGCAAAAAATTTTACATCCGATTGGGCGGTGCTAGATTTCGGCGCAGGAGAGCACCGCCATGCACCGAATCATCATCTTTTGGATCTTTGTCGTCGCGCTCACGCTGGTCTTCATCCTGTCCGGCACCGCCACGGCCATGGCCGGCACGAAAAAGACAGTGGCGCAGTCGCATAGGCAGCACAATTTCAAGGTCGTCAAGACGGGCAAGCCGCCGGTGCCCAAGCTTTCGTTCAAGAAGAAAGTGCACAAGCCCCAAAAGCACCAGACGGGCAACGGCACGATACGGCTGAGCCCGAAGCACACATAACATCGCGGGAAAAGGTCAGGAGCCGTTGACGCAGTCGCCGGCGGGACGCCGGTTCTGCTCCTTGCTTAATATCTCGGCCAGCCGGATCTCGGCCGCGAGGTGGCCGTTCTTCGCGGCCAGCTTCAGCCAGATGATCGCCTGGGTGAGGTCCCGGGGGACACCCGTCCCTTCAAGATACAGAAGCCCCATCCGGTAGAGCGACTCGGGGTCGTTGGCCTGTGTCGACGTCATATGCGCCTCCTGCACATACGATGATGTACCACCGGGCGGCGCTTCGCGCCATAAGGTTTATATGGTATTCGGGCCCGGCCGCGGGTAATATGCGGCCTCATGTGGCCGGTCCTTTTTAAAATTGGTCCCATGCCGGTGAACTCCTACGGGCTCCTGCTCGTTTGCGGGTTCTTCTGCGGCTACCTCCTGTGCCGGAGGGAGTTCAAGTACCACGGGTTCCCGGCGGACTTCGCCGCGACCTTCGTCTCGCTCGCGATGATAAGCGCCATCGTCGGGTCGCGCCTCTTCCACGTGCTCGAGCACCTCGACGAGTACAGCGGCCGCCGCTGGGTCAACATCTTCGCCGGCTCCGGCTTCTCGTGGTACGGCGGGGTCGTGCTGGTCATCATCACCACGATCTGGTACGCGCGCAAGAGGGGGATCCACTGGGCGACGTTCATCGACGCCGCCTCCCCCGCCTGCGCCATCGGCTACGGGTTCGGCCGGATCGGGTGCTTCCTCTCCGGCGACGGCTGCTACGGCCAGCCGTGCGCCAGGCTCGGCCTCAGCTGGCCCGCCCCGCTCTGCATGGCATTCCCCACGGGCGCGATCCCCACCAGCGAGATCGTGTTCAACACGCCGCTCATCGAGCTCGCCGGGGCGATACTCCTCTTTGGGCACCTCCAGTACATGCAGCGGCGCATCAAGGCCCCCGTGGTGCTCTTCGCACAGATGCTCATCATCCACTCCGTCATGCGCTTCGCCGTCGAATTCATCCGTCTGAACCCCCCGCTGGCGCTGGGGCTCAGCCAGGCGCAGTGGCTCTCCATCGCGGGCGTCGGGATCGGCGCCTACCTCATCAAGCTGAGCCCCTCGATACAGATCCCCGTCGAAAAGAAGAAGTTCAGCAAGAAGCGGTGACCCCATGATGCCGGTCCTCTTCAAAATCGGCCCCATGCCGATCAACGCCTACGGGTTCTGTTTCGTGCTGGGTTTCTTCGCGGGCTACTTCCTGGTCGCCCGGGAGTTCAAGCGCAGGGGGCTCCCCGACGACTTCGCCTCGACCGTCCTCATCATCGGGATGGTGAGCGCCATCGTCGGGTCGCGGGTCTTCCACATCCTCGAGCACCTCGACGAATACGCCGGCGAGAGCCTCATCAACATCATCAAGGGCGCCGGCTTCTCGTGGTTCGGCGGGCTGATCCTGAGCATCACGACCACCATCTACGCCGCGCGCCGCCAGAAGATCCACTGGACCCACATCCTCGACGGCTGCTCCCCCGCCGTGGTCATCGGCTACGCCTTCGGCCGGATGGGGTGCTTCCTCTCCGGCGACGGATGCTACGGCCAGCCGTGCGCCACGCTCGGTCTCAGCTGGCCCGCCCCGCTCTGCATGGCGTTCCCCAACGGCGCCTCGCCGACGACCGAGGTCGTCCTGAACACGCCGATCATCGAGATCGCCGGGGCGCTCCTGCTCTTCGTCTACGTCCAGATCATGGTAACGCGGCTCAAGACGCCGACGATGCTCTTCGCCCAGATGATCATCATCCACTCCGTCGAGCGCTTCATCGTGGAGTTCATCCGGATAAATCCCCCGCTCGCGCTGGGGCTCAGCCAGGCGCAGTGGATCTCCATCGCCGGCGTCGGGATCGGGATCTTCTTCATCCGGCTCGGCCCGCATATCACGGTCCCCCCCTTCAA
>JAQULV010000278.1 GCA_028718405.1 Smithellaceae bacterium | reverse complement strand
GGCACGTCATCATGACTGACCTCCTTTTCGAGTCAGGCCAGGACCTCGACCGGGAGAAGAAATCCTACAGCTGGAAAGGTTATCGTCACACATATGGCCAGAAAGTTCGTGGCCAGAAGACAAGGAACACCGGAAGGACCGGAATGGCGGTCGGTGTCCTGAGGAAGGCCATCGTAGCGGCCCAGGGCGGTGCCCCGGCAGGCGGAGTGAAGCCTGGCGCGGCAGCAGCTCCGGCGGCTGCACCGGCGGCAGGCGCGAAAGCTCCTGCGGCTGCGGCGGCGAAGCCTGCGGCGAAGCCGGCAGAAAAGAAGTGATTGAATGGGCGATCCTAGAAAACTTCGGAACAAGACTGAGCGTCCCAAGAAGCTTTGGGACATGGACAGGTTGACTCACGACAAGGCACTCAAGACCGAATACGGCCTTAAGAACATGCGTGAGCTTTGGAGGGCTACGGCCGAACTCAAGAAATACCGCAGAGAAGCCCGGCGCCTCCTTTCTTTGACCGAAGAGGGCAGGAGAGACGACGCCAAGAAGATCCTCAAGAAGATGGCCCGCATGGGCATCCTCAAGGACGGTTCGGTCCTGGACGACGTCCTTTCGCTCGAGGTCCGTGTAGTGCTTGAGCGCAGGTTGCAGACGATCGTGCTGCGCAAGGGGCTTGCCCAGTCGACGAGGCAGTCGCGCCAGCTTATCACCCACGGTTTCATAGCCGTCGGCGGGAAGATCGTCAGCAGGCCGGGATACCTTGTCGAAGTCGAGGAAGAGTCTAAGATCTCGCATTCCAAGCCGATCGACCTGAGCGTAAGGGAACCGAAGGCCGAAGAGCCCGCGAAACCTGCAGAGCCTAAGGAAGCTCCCAAGCAGGAAGCGGCATAAAGGTGTTTCTTATGGTTGATCCTAAAATCGAAGAGCCGAAAAAAGAGGAAGTCAAGGCCGAGGTCAAGCCCGAGGAAGTGAAGAAAGAGGAGATCCGCAAGCCGAAGAAGATCCGTCTCGCGGTCGTCCATGTCTATTCCTCCAAGAACGATACAATCATCACGGCGACCGATATCAGCGGCGCTGAGACGCTGGCATGGGCCAGCGGCGGCATGATGGTCAAGTCTCACCGTGAAGAAGGGCGTCCTTACGCTGCCATGCAGGCTGCGATCAAGGTCGTGAACAGCCTCAAGGAGAAAGGGATCACCCACGTCCATGTCAGGATCCGGGCCCCAGGCGGTGTCGGCATGAAGACCCCGGGCGCAGGCGCCCAGGCCGTCGTCAGGACCATCGCGAGGACCGGCGTCAGGATCGGAAGGATCGAAGACGTTACTCCGCTGCGTACTGACTCCATGAAAAGGAAGGGCGGACGAAGAGGAAGAAGGGTATGAAACTTATACTCGACAAGAAGCACGGTAACCGGATCGAGTTCCTTGCGAAATCGTTCGACACCACCATGGCGAATATGCTTCGCCGCTACAGCACGTCGCGGGTACCTGTCATGGCGATCGAAGAGGTCGTCTTCTATGACAACACCAGCGCCTTCTGGGACGAATATATCGCCCACAGGCTCGGCCTCATGCCTTTGTTGACGCCGGAACACACTCCGGAAAGCGCAGATGTGCTGTTCTCGCTGGATGCCGAAGGCCCGAAGACTATCTATGCCTCCGATCTGGTGAGCGTGGATAAGGATATCACCATGGCCAAAGGCAACATCGTCGTAGCTACGCTGGGCCCTAACCAGCATCTGAGGCTGGAAGCGAAGGCCGTTCTCGGCACCGGAAGGAAACATGCCAAATACCAGGCCGGCCTCGTCGGCTACGGCGCCAAGGATTCGGATGTCACTTTCGTGGTCGAAAGCTTCTTCCAGATGGAGCCGGCCGATGTCCTCTTGCGGGGATGCGATGTCATCGAGCATGATATCGAGATCATAGAAGAGGCACTCGGAAAGAAATCCGAGAAAAAGAAGAAGGCTCCAAAAGAGAAGGCCTCGAAGAAAAAGGCCAAAGAGGAGCCTGAAGAGAAAACCGAGGAAGCGGAAGAGAAATCCTCCAAGAAGAAAGCGAAAGAAGAGCCTTCCGAAGCTGAAGATAAGAAAGAGTGATCGTCTTTCGATCACTTCCCTCGTTATTTTCAAATATCCTGGGTCGGGCTCTCACGGGCCAAACCTCAGGAAGTTTGATAGGATCTTTGTTCCTGTTTTTCCTGGGGCAAAGCTTCACCAAAGGTCTTGAGGATGACTCAAGAAGTTTGATGAAACTTTATCCTAAGTGAAGCAGGAGGAAAGTTTCATGCAGGGGTGGCAGAGCGGCCAAATGCGCCAGCTTGAGGGGCTGGTGGGTTAGTCCCTTCGAGAGTTCGAATCTCTTCCCCTGCACTATCTCTACAGAATCTAGGGGAGGTATTTGAACGATTCGTCGTTCAAATCTCTTCCCCTGCACTTTTTTTAACTGATTTGCCCTTTGAGGGCAAATGCTTGGTCTGTGTTCAGCACCAAATGTGTCCTTCCAATTATCTTACCGTGTAGCTCAGAGGTTAGATCGGCCTCGGAAAAACCAGGTGGATCGCCCGCTTCTTCAATTCCAGAACCGAGTGCGTTTCCGCTCTTTCCATAGTTGTGCCCATTTTCCAGCCGAACTGTTGGGCCAGCCCGGCTTTATCGGGGCTCAACACACTTCTTTACGTTCACCTCATGCCGGTAAATACTTCTGCATCCTGAACAATTTGTTTATCCACACGGATATCCAGATGAAGATATAATTCATTATCACGGATATGATGAAATCCGTGAGAACTGACATCAGATTTGCAATAGAAAACGACGAGGCGGCGGTTGCCCCCAGATTCAATAAGATCCCGACCGAAGCGAGTAACAACCATGGCACGAAGATGAGCTCGGCGTTCCCTCCGAATTTGGTTCGAGTTAGCATCGGGGTGGTTATGAGTGAAACAACCCCCGCTAAAAGCCAGAAAATTATGCTGAAGCTTATGGTGAGCACGAAGAACCAGATCGCTCCGATTATGCCGGCTGCCTCGACAGCTTGGGGTGTTATGCCTAGAGGAGCGAGTTGCGGCTGCCATTCCGTTCCCAGATTATTTATGAAGATGAAGGTCAGGATGGCTGACAGTACCGCACCTAGAAAGGGATAGGTTATCCCCCACATCATCCAGTTAATCCACTTCCCCATGTTCTATTCAACCAAAGTCCCTCTTCACTGACCGCATCTTTAAATGATTTCTGGTCCGGGGAATATCCATCGACCGGAGGGTGTGCCCTGGAGAAAAAGAAAAACCTGGGCCTCTCTTTCAAGGCCCGGCCATGCAAATTCACGACTAGGACTTCTTCCTCTTAAGTATGGCGACCGTGATAGCGCCGATGGCTGCACCGATTCCGGCTGCCACGAGAAGTGCCACTTCTGGATCCTTTTTCACGTGGACCATGAGCTCTTTTTCTGTGGC
>JAQULV010000277.1 GCA_028718405.1 Smithellaceae bacterium | reverse complement strand
TATCCGTAGCCTGTAAGGATACCCCTGAGCCTATCTTCTAGGTCACGAATCACGTCTCGATGAGATGAAGTTACGGAAATTGCCGGCAATGTGACCGGCATGCCGTCGTATCCATGAAGTCTGGCGTTTTCCTCAACTAAATCTACCTCTCTTTCAATATCCACTCGAAAGGTTGGAGGTGTAACCAGATAACGGCCATCCTCAACTGTAACCTTCATTTCCAGGCTTTCCAGGATTCCGACCATCTTAGATGCGTCAATAGCGGTGCCTAGCAGCTGATTGACCTTCGCGGGCCGCAGAGGAATATCGGTAGCCGTCGCTACATTCTTCGGATACTCGTCAATGTAGCCGCGGCAAATCGATCCTCCAGACAGTTGCGCGATAAGCTGCGCCGCTCGATCCAATGCCCGGGTGACCCCTTCGGGGTCGATCCCTCTCTCGAAACGAAACGCGGCGTCGGTCCCCATCCCCAGCCAGCGCGAAGATTTGCGAATGGACTTTGGATTAAAATAGGCGCTTTCCAGAAGAACCGTTGAGGTATCGTCTTTGACCTCCGAGTTCAGGCCGCCCATAATACCGCCGATGGCAACCGCCTTCTTTCCGTCACAGATCATAACCGTTCCGGATTGCAGAACACGCTCTTTGCCATCGAGCGAGATGAACGCCTCGCCCTCCGCGGACTCGCGGACCACAATCCGCCCCTCTTCCAGGAAGCGAAAATCGAAAGCGTGAAGCGGCTGGCCCATCTCCATCATGACGAAATTTGTCACGTCAACGACGTTGTTGATCGAGCGTATTCCTACGGCCTCGAGCTTCTGCCTCATCCAGGCGGGTGATTCTGAAATATTTACGTTCTTGATGACGCGCGCCGTATAACGCGGACAGAGCTCTGGAGCGTCGATCGTAACCGAGGTAATGTTGCTGATCTCTTCCCCCGCTTCCGTCAGGCTGATGGCGGGATAACGGAGTTTCTTTCCGGCCAGGGCGGCAATCTCCCTGGCAATACCGATCATGGAAAGGCAATCGGCGCGGTTCGGCGTTATGGCAATATCCAGGACTACATCCTTTAGGTTCAGAACATCAGCCAAATCGGCGCCCAGGGGCAATTCACCGCGATCGTTCAGAACCATGATACCGGTATTGTCCTCCCCGATGGCCAGTTCCTCCTCTGAACAGAGCATGCCTTCGGAGACTTCCCCCCTGATCTTGGAGGTCTTGATTGCATATCCACCTGGGATCGTGGCCCCAACCGTAGCCAGGGCAACAATGTCGTTTACTCTTACGTTTGGCGCCCCGCAAACGACGGGGTAAGTCTTGTCTCCCGCTGATACTTCACAAAGGGACAATTTATCGGCATTGGGATGGGGCTTTACCGAGAGAACCTTCGCGACCACGACACCACTGAAACTGGCGCCCACTTCTTCGACGGACTCCACTTCCAACCCCGCCATCGTCAAGAGGTCGGACAATTCGTTCACCGTAACAAGCACGTCCACATAATCTTTTAGCCAGCGCAGACTAACCAGCATTTACCCACCTGTTGGATACTCGTTAATGTTGATCTTACAAAAAACAACTTAAAGTGTCACTTTATACTATGGCGCCAACTTACCGATTATACATCGACCTCGGTAATATTCTTTGAAATAAGAAGTCCTAAAATTGATCGAGAAATCGCCAATCGTTCTCAAAGAAGAGGCGAATATCCGTGATGCCGTATTTCAGCATGGCGATCCTTTCCAAGCCAAGACCGAAGGCGAAACCCGTAAATTCATCCGGATCGTAGCCGACATTCTTGAAAACGGCGGGATCAACCATCCCCGAACCGAGGATCTCCAGCCAACCGCTCTGGCCGCAGACTCGGCATCCGGCACCTTTGCACATGACGCACTGGATATCAACTTCGGCGCTGGGCTCCGTAAAGGGAAAGAAACTCGGACGGAAACGCAGAGTCGTTTCCTCGCCGAAGAACTGTTTAAGAAAAGACGTCAGGACCCCCTTGAGATCGCCGAAGGTGACACCTCTGTCCACCAAAAGTCCCTCAATCTGATGAAACATGGGCGTGTGGGACACGTCGGAATCGGGGCGATAGACGCGTCCCGGCGATATGATTCGCACCGGCGGCCGTTGCTTTTCCATGACTCGCACCTGCACGGGCGAGGTATGCGTACGCAGGACGATATTGTCCTCCACATAGAAGGTATCCTGCATGTCTCGGGCCGGATGGTCTTTCGGAATATTGAGGGCTTCGAAATTGTAATAATCCTCTTCTACCTCGGGCCCCTCTGCAATGGAGAACCCCAAAGCTGAAAAGATGCTGCAGATCTCCCAGGATACCTGGATGACGGGATGGATCCTGCCGGGCTTCACGCCCCTCCCGGGAAGGGTAACATCAATCCTCTCACGTAGAAGAGCATCGTCCGCGCCCTTCGCCGCCAGTACCTCCAGGGCGGCGTCGATCCGTGCCGACAACTCTTCCTTGACCTCGTTACTCCTCTTACCGAACAACGGTCTCTGTTCGGGTGTAACGTTGCTGATGTTGCGGAGTATTCCCGTGAGGAGTCCCTTCCTGCCCAGATACTTTGTCTTCAGGGTCAGTATTTCCTCTTCTGTCCCCGCTGTGGCGAGCTCAGATTCTGCCTTTTTCCGAAGCTCCTCAAGCTCCTGAATCATGCCTGAAGCGACCCCTTAGCAACGACAACGATTTCAGAGAAACCCCGCGGGTCGTTGACGGCAAGATCTGCCAATACCCGGCGATCAATAGTGATACCGGCCTTGTTCATGCCGTCGATCAACTTGCTATATGTGATGTCGTTGGAGCGCGCCGCTGCGTTTATCCTGGCGATCCAAAGCTTGCGGAAATCTCTCTTTCTGACTCTTCGATCTCGGAAAGCGTATTTAAGCGCTCGGTCGACGGCTTCCGTGGCTGTTCTGAGCAGACGACTTCTCGCCCCAAAGAAACCTTTGGCAAGTTTGAATATCTTCCTTCTTTTCTTTTTGGCAGTTATGCTTCTCTTAACCCTTGGCATCTTCTGTCTCCTATAGATAGGGAATGAGCCTCTTGATTTCCCTCTCGTTGGTCTTATCAAGAATGGCGGACTTTCTTAAGTTTCTCTTTCTCTTCGTAGTCTTCGATGTCATGATATGGCTGGCATAGGCTTTGGAGCGCTTCACCTTCCCGGTACCGGTCAGGGAGAACCGCTTCGCCGCTCCCCTGTGTGTCTTCAGCTTTGGCATTTCAATTCCCCTTCGTTTTGAATTCAAAACTCTTTAAAAACCTAAAGACCTTTCAAGGGCCGGTTGTTCGCCCCTGAATGCCTATATATTCGTGTTTAAAGCTGCATGTCCTATTTCTTGGGAGCCAGGACCATGATCATGTTTCGCCCTTCCAGCTTAGGAAACTGGTCGACCATCGAAATATCTTCCAGCGCTTTCTTGATCTCA
>JAQULV010000276.1 GCA_028718405.1 Smithellaceae bacterium | reverse complement strand
GTTGATATCCTTCAAGTTGACGCGGGAGAACTGGTCTCCCACTATGGGAACCTTTCGACTTTTGCAGGACGAAAGGGCCGGGAAGAAAGCGCCCAGGGCCAGTGCCGCCGTCAGACCCATAAAGCTTCTTCTGTCGATGCTTTGGTTGAAATCCGTCATTGTGTCTTCCCGGGGCCTGCGGCATCGCCTGTTCCCGACACTTCTGCAAACGGTGTTTTCTGATTTCCCGAGTGTGCCGAGATATGGAGCTGCTAGGGACGATGAGAATCCAGCAGGTGATCAAACCGATGTCCTACGCCGAATACCTGAGGATAAAGGATTCGACCCAGAATGACCAGCAATCCAGCTTAAGGTTAACATGCAGATAGATAAGGAGATATCCGAGAAACCCTTAGGAGTAGCGAGCGAATCTCTTAAATATATCCTGGCGAGAGGATTGGTAGGGAATTGCGAGCGGACGACAGATCAGACTTCGAACTCGTAGCTGCCCCGATAGATGACAACCCCGTTCTTAAGCACGGTCAGCCGGATCTCCCAGGTGCCGGGCATGACGATGTCGATGGGTGCCACGTAGTCTCCCCGCCTGGAGAGCTTGAAAGCCCTCTCCACGATGACGTGGGCGCCCCTCATGGAGGGCATATCGGCATTTGCCTTCACCTGGCAGGAGGTGTCTCTCCTGCCGTTGCCGTCGAAGATCTCCACCTTCATGATCATGATATCCATCCGGGGTTTGCCGTCGAAGCCGTAGATCAGATAAGAACCTCCCCCGATGGGGACCTTGCTCCCCGGTTTGGGCATGGGAATAAAAACGGGAGCCGGGGCGGCGGAGAAGCCCTTGGGCGCCTTCGATCTATCGGCTTGCGCCCCCCAGAGGATAGCCGGCGTAAGTGCGAGGACTAAGAGGATGACTAAGAATTGGTGTCTTCCGGACAGGCGGTTACCGTCTCGGGGTGCCGGCAGCATCAGCCTATGGGCATTCTTGGGTCTTCGGGTGCGGTTGAGCATAGCGACTCCTGGGGTATTGTTCCTGTGCGTTGCGAAGCGAAAGAACTGCCGAGAAAGGTTCTATAGCTGTGGATGTTGTCGGAAATTTGCCTGTTCCTTAAATAATTAATAATCTGAAAAGATGAGTCAAGTCAAATATAAATTTCCTGGGACCTTTTGACCTTGAATTAATCGTGTTTATATTATAGCAATGTTTCCGGTTCCGGCCGGAAAGGAAATGGAAATGACCGACACAGCGGTACTGCAGGAAAGGATCAGAGCGCTTCTCAAGGAGAGAAACGCGGTTCTGCTTGCACATTACTATCAGCGCGACGAAATCCAGGAGATCGCCGATTTTCTCGGTGACTCGCTGGCTTTGAGCATCGAGGCCGCCAAGACGAAGGCGGAGGTCCTTGTCTTTGCGGGCGTCCATTTCATGGCGGAGAGCGCTTCCATCCTTTCGCCCGGCAAGACGGTCCTGCTCCCGAGGTTGGAGGCGGGATGCCCCCTGGCGGACATGATTACCGCCGAGCGCCTGGCCACGGCCAGGAGGGAAGACCCTGAAGCGGTCGTCGTCACCTATATAAATTCTTCGGCGGCCATCAAGGCCCTAAGCGATCTGTGCTGCACCTCGGCCAACGCCCTGAAGGTAGTGAACTCCGTGGAGGAAGGACGAAGGATCCTCATGGTTCCCGACGGCAATCTCGCCCGTTATACGGCCAGCCGCGCCGGCCGCGAGGTCACCCCCTGGCCCGGCTACTGCCCCGTCCACCATAACCTAACGGCAGTGCAGGTGGAGAAGGTGAAGGCCGATCATCCGGGAGCGCCTTTCGCCGCCCACCCGGAATGCCGAGCCGAAGTTCTGGCCCTGGCAGACTTTGTAGGCAGTACGACGGCGATCCTCGCCTATGCGGAACGGTCCGACGCCCCCGAGGTCATCATCGGTACTGAGATCGGGATCATGTGCCAGTTGAAGAAACGGGCGCCCGGCAAGAACTTCATCCCGGCCTCGGAGGGGTTGGTGTGCGAGACGATGAAGCTGATAACGCTCGAGGACATCCTGGCCTCGCTTACGGAGATGAAACACGTCGTCAAGGTGCCGGAGGAAGTGAGAATCCCGGCGAAGAAGGCCCTGGACAGGATGCTGGCCTTGGCCTAACGACGAAGTATTTGTATCGTGAAAAAAATCATCAGAACACCCCCTGCTTCCAGCGAGCCATCCCTTAAGCAACTTCTGGAACTGATTAGCCGCGACATAAAGGTTGTGCGGATCGGAGGGCTGCGGGCTTCGGCCAAGGCGCTCCTGCTTGCCCTTCTCTTCGGGGCCCGTCGTCGGACTGTCTTGGTCGTCGCTGCCGACGCGAAGGAGGCGAGGGATCTGCACCGCGACCTTACCTTTTTTCTGGGCGAGGGGGATGCCCTCCTCTATTCCGCCTTTGATATCGTGTCTACGGATCTGTTCGCCCTACAGAGGGAGGCGGAGTTTTCGCGCATCGAGGTCTTAAGCAGGTTCTGGTCCGGGCGGCCGGCCGTCATCACCACCTCGTTCCAGGCACTTATGCAGAAGACGATACCGAAAAGGGTGTTTGACGATTTCACGCACACCATTTCGATCGGCGATTATCTCGATCGGGACGAGCTGGCAGCCAAGCTTGACTCCGGCGGCTATCATCGCAGCACCCTGGTAGAAGAAGAGGGCGAGTTCAGCCTGCGCGGAAATATCATCGATCTCTTCCCGCCCCAGGAGGAAAACCCGCTCCGTCTCGAATTCGTGGGCGACGAGCTGGAATCGATCCGGCGTTTCGATGTCAACTCCCAGCGTTCCCGCGGGGAGATCGTCGAGTTCACGCTCTTTCCCGTGCGGGAGCTGATCCTGACTCAGGAGCGAAGGGACAGGGCCGCGAGGAATATCCGCTCCCGCTGTCTGGAGCTGGAGTTGACCAGAAGTCTCCGCGATCGGTTGCTCGACGCGGTGGGTAACGGTCTGACGTCATCTATCAATCCGATCTACCTTCCGCTCTTTTATGAAGGGCCGGAGACAGAGAGCAGCGAAGCCTTGGGTTCCCTCTTCGATTTCCTGCCGGCGGGGTGCCTCTTGGTCCATGGCGACCGTGCGACGCTGGTCGGGGCGGCCGAGGGAAGCGAGAACGATGTGGACCGGTTCCTCCTGCGCGCCCGCGAGGAGGGGAGGTTCCATCTCGACCGGGAGGCATTTCTGACCGATAGCGTCGAGGCCATGGCTAACTTCGAAAGATATACCCGTTTGCAGACCGACGACGTCGTTCGTCCCGCCGGAGTAGATGCCGAGGTGCCGGAGGTGTGGTTCGAGGTTCGGACCGATCTGGGCCCTGCCGTGCCGCTGTCCCGGACCGATCGGGAGGGTATGCTCCATCCCTTGGCCGAAAAGGTGAAAGGCTGGCTGCATCAGGGAGAGAGCGTCTATTTTCTCTGCTCCGGTCCCGAAGAA
>JAQULV010000275.1 GCA_028718405.1 Smithellaceae bacterium | reverse complement strand
GGGCAAGATCGACTACGACCTGCGGCTTCCGTTGGCGAAGCTCTCCGAGGCAAACTACGAAAAACTGAGAAAGGCCATGTTGAATTATGGCCTCATCTCATGATAAGGAAGACCCTATCTTTGTAAGGAGGGAGCTCTCATGATCAAAGCCATTGTGACGGGCGCCGGCGGCCGAATGGGCGGCAGGATCATTACCCTGATGTCAGAGACGGAGGGGATTGAGTTCATCGGAGCCGTGGAACAGAAGGGGCACCCAATCGTAGGGCGCGATGCCGGGGAGGTCCTGGGTATGGGCCATACCGGTGTCAAGGTCGATGACGACCTGCGGGCCTGCATAGAGAAGGGCGACGTGGTGATCGATTTTACCCACCATGAGGTATCGCTGCGCAATCTCGAGGTGGCTGCGGAGAAGAACCGGGCCATCGTCATCGGGTCCACGGGCTTCACTCCCGAGGAGATGAAGAAGGTCCGAGATCTCAGCGCAAAGACACGTTGTCTTCTCTCGCCTAACATGAGCGTGGCAGTGAACGTCATGTTCAAGGTATTGCGAGACGTGGCCACGATCTTGGGCGACGACTATGACGTGGAGATCCTGGAGGTCCACCACCACCTGAAGAAAGATGCCCCCAGTGGTACGGCAATGAAGATGGCCCAGGTTGTGTCTGAGGCATTGAACCGGGATCTGGACAAGGTAGGTGTCTTCGCGCGCAAAGGTATGATCGGAGAGCGCAGCAAGACCGAGATCGGCATTCAAACCTTGCGCGCCGGCGACATCGTAGGCGAACATACGGTGATGTTCGGAGGTGTCGGCGAAAGACTGGAAATCATCCACCGCGCTCACAGTCGTGATAACTTCGCCAAAGGCGCGATCCGTGCCGCTATGTGGCTGGTCGGCCAAAAGAATGGCCTTTTCGATATGCAGGATGTGATTGGATTGAAGGCCTGAGGAAGTGCCTGGTCGGGTGGACGGTGTCATATCGTTTGTAGGCGTCGGGTCCAATCTGGGTGACGGCGCCGCGAACTGCCGACAAGCCATGGACCTCCTTTCTCTCGCTCAGGGGGGCCGCGTCATTAGAGCTGCTTCTCTCTACAGAACGGAACCCGTGGGCCTGCGCGAGCAGCCTTGGTTCATAAACACCGTCGCCGAGGTCAGGACCACCCTGAGCGCCCGCGGCTTGCTTTCGGCGTTGAAAAAGATTGAAGAAAAGATGGGGCGGGAAGAGGCCGTCAAATGGGGCCCCAGGATTATCGATCTGGACATACTTCTCTACGGCCAGGAGGTGATCGAAGAGGAAGGGTTAATCATTCCTCATCCGGAGATGCACAAGAGGCGCTTCGTACTGGAGCCTTTAAACGAGATCGCTTCTTACGTCATTCACCCCGCCTTTGGCATTTCCGTAAAGGGCCTTCTGGACAGGTTGGATGACGAAAGCCGGGTCGAACGGGCAGGTTAAAATGATCTTCAAGTTACTTATCACCATTGGTATCATCTACATCATATTACGGATCAGCAAGATGGGATCTGGATCCGGAAAGGATAGGGAGATCAATGACCCCCGGGCGGTTCCGAAGGCTAAGGAAGAGGACCTGGTGGAAGATCCCTACTGCCATGTCCATATCCCGGTGAGCAGCGCCTTCCAGACTTCGATCGAGGGAAAGACGATCTACTTTTGCAGTAAAGACTGCTGGGAGAAATTCCAAGCGGAAAAATAACAAGGGGAGAACTTATGAAATTTTTTATTGATACGGCTAACATCGGCGAGATTAGAGAGGGAATCGCGCTGGGGATGGTGGACGGCGTCACGACGAACCCTTCCTTGATCGCCAAGGAGAAGACGGGTTTCGACAAGGTCGTAAAAGAGATCCTCAAGGCAGTCGATGGCCCCGTGTCACTGGAGGTGATCAGTCTTGAGACACCGGGGATGGTCCGTGAGGCCAAAAAATTGGCCAAGCTGGGCGATAACGTCGTCGTCAAGGTTCCCATGACAACCGAGGGACTGAAGGCGACGCGCATTCTTGCGGAAGAGGGCATACCCGTCAATCAGACCCTGATCTTCTCCCCGGTGCAGGCGTTGATGGCGGCCAAGGCCGGCGCTGCCTACGTGAGTCCTTTCGTCGGGAGATTGGATGACATCGGCCACAACGGCATGGAATTGGTGGAGCAGATCATCGCGATATATGATAACTACGGTTTCGAGACGGAAATAATCGTTGCGAGCGTCCGACATCCTGGCCATGTTATCGAGGCTGCCATGATGGGTGCCGATATCGCCACGATTCCTTTTAAGGTCATCGCCCAGTTGGCGAAGCATCCTCTGACGGACAGAGGGATCGAGATGTTCCTCGCCGATTGGGAAAAGGTGCCCAAAAAATAAGAGAGGACTTAGGTGATTGATTACCTGTACCGGTTATTCGAAAGGATAGCGCCATCCTCGGGGACGCGCATCTTTAACCTCCCCAATACCATCACCATGTTGCGCATCACCATGGTGCCGGTCCTGTTCTTTCTTTTGCTCTCTCCGGGGCGTTTGTGGAGCCTCGTGATTGCCGGTTTGTTCGTTGTGGCGGCGTTAACAGATCTTCTGGACGGCTACATTGCCAGGAGATTCCAGATCGTGACGACGATGGGCAAATTTCTAGATCCCATTGCCGACAAACTGGTGATCAATACGGCCATGATCATGATGATCCCCATCGGGCGCATTCCCGCCTGGGTCGTTGCTATCATCATCATCCGCGACTTCGTCGTTGACGGAATCAGGAGTATCGCCTCCTCAGAGGGGATTGTCATCCACGCCAGTGCCTTAGGGAAACAAAAGACCCTCTGCCAGGTATTCGCCATCTCTGCTCTCATTATCCATTACCCGCTTTTCGGTGCCGACGCCCACATCGTTGGCACCTTCATGATCTACGTTGCCCTGGTCCTCACGGTCTATTCCGGTATGGACTATTTCCTCAAATTCTATCGGGAACTGCTCGAAAAATAGGTGATTCCGTAATTCGTCAGGAAAGACATCTCTGATCCTTTACGGTCCTTGGCCGGCCAACGCTTAAACGTACACAATAAGGACGAGTGCGAACAGCGTGAAAGACAGAACTGGCGCCGTTTTAAAGATAAAAGGCGGCGCGGTTTTTTATGTTGACAAAGAAATCTTATCTGCTATATTCACCCCCCGATTGAGCTATGAGCGGGCGTAACTCAGCGGTAGAGTGCCACCTTGCCAAGGTGGACGTCGACGGTTCAAATCCGTTCGCCCGCTCCATTCATACGGCGGCATAGCCAAGTGGCTAAGGCAGCGGTCTGCAAAACCGTTATTCTCCGGTTCGAATCCGGATGCCGCCTCCAGGTAATGAAGGAGTTCACTTTGCACAGGTAGACTCCTTTTTTTATCCATAATTCCCTTGAATATTTCCTTTCTCTCGCTATAATTGTCTCATCTCCCATGAAGTGAGGCGAT
>JAQULV010000274.1 GCA_028718405.1 Smithellaceae bacterium | reverse complement strand
CAGGGCCCTTTCTTGCCGGCTGCAAATGCCGGCCGACCGCCTTCACTCCTAAAAAACAAACGCCTCACGCTGTGCCTTCGAGGTCCGGAGGTTTCGAGGAGCGGCACTATGAGAAAAAATCTTGCCTACGTTTTAGTTGTGATCTTTCTTCTGGTCGTCTCGACCGCGGTCGCAGCGGCCAAGGGTGGGGGTAGGAGCGTGGCGGCATCCTCTCTGGAGAAGGCGACTTTCGCCGGCGGTTGTTTCTGGTGCATGCAGCCGCCCTACGACAAACTGCCCGGCGTCAAGAAGACCGTCGTCGGTTACACGGGCGGGCAGAAGAAAAACCCGACCTACGAAGAGGTGTCTTCGGGCAAGACGGGGCATGCCGAGTCCATCGAGGTTACTTACGATCCGGCCGAGATAAGTTACAGTAAGTTGCTGGACGTCTTTTGGCACAACGTCGACCCGCTGGTGAAGAACAGGCAGTTCTGCGACGTGGGCAACCAGTACCGGACGGCGATCTTCTACCACAACGACGAGCAGAAACGTCTGGCCGAGGCCTCCAAAGAGGCCCTGGAGAAATCGGGGCACCTGCACGGCGCCATCTACACGGAGATCGTGCCGGCTACGACCTTCTACCCCGCCGAGGAATACCACCAGGAGTACTACCAGAAGAACCCTCTGCGCTACAAGTTCTACCGATACAATTGCGGCCGGGATCAGCGTCTGCAGGATATCTGGGGGACGAGCCCCCACTGAGGCGCTGCTGCCGCCACCATACACCTATACAAAGGAGGTCAGTCATGCCCAGATTCTTCGCGCTCATTATCATCATGGCAACGGCCGCATTGCTGCTTGCCTTTCAGGCCGGCGCCGCCGATCCCTATGCCGAGGGCAGGCATATGTTCGAGGTCAGCTGTCAGACATGTCATCTCATGAAGGGTCAGGACGGGTATGCAACCGGTTTCTACCAGCAGTACCGACCGCGGGACTTCAGCAATCCCAGCTCCTGGAAGAATCTCTCCGATGCCGATATCGTCAGGGCGATCACCGAGGGGCATGGTGCCATGCGGCCGATCGGGCTCACTCCTGAGCAGATGAAGGCCGTCGTCGATTATCTCACTAAAGAAGTGAAGAAGAATGCCATGTAATGAGTCCGGTCCGTACCCTCCGGGCGGCGTCGCAGCGAGGAGGCGGTGACGACGGAAAATGCCCTTCTTAAGCCGATAAGGGTCGGGCCATGCGATCTGCCGAACCGCGTCTTCATGGCCCCCATGACAAGGAGCCGCGCGGCCAATCCCGAGAACGCCCCGACTTTGCTCGCCGTAGAATACTATACGCAGAGGGCGGGCGCGGGGCTCATCGTGAGCGAGGGTTCGCAGGTTTCGCGCCAGGGCGTGGGCTACATCGATACCCCAGGTATCTACAGCCCGGCCCAGGTCGAGGGCTGGAAGAGGGTGACGCAGGGAGTTCATAAGCAAGGCGGCCACATCTTCTGCCAGATCTGGCATTGCGGCCGCATCTCCCACCCCGATTTCCACGACGGCGACCTCCCCGTGGCTCCCTCGGCAATCAATCCCCACGTTCAATCCTTCACCCCGCAAGGCTTCAAAGATACGGTGACGCCGCGGGCGCTTTCCGTAGAAGAGATTCACGCGGTGACGGAAGACTTCCGTAATGCAGCGCTTAACGCCGTCGCGGCCGGCTTCGATGGGGTAGAGATCCACTCCGCCAACGGCTATCTCTTTCACCAGTTCTTCTCCAATTGCTCGAACGTGAGGACCGATGCCTACGGCGGCAGCCACGCCAACAAGGCGCGGTTCTTTTTCGAGACCGTTGCCGCCGTGGGTAAGGCCATCGGCTTCGACAGAACGGCGGCCCGCCTCAATCCCTGCCTGCACGGCATGGCGGGGATCGTCATCGACGCCGACACCATCCCCACGTTCGAGCACGTCGTGAAGGGCCTTTCGAGCTATCCGCAGCTCGCCTACCTCCACCTGCTGGAACCCGCTGCCCCCATGGACGACGTGCCCGGGGCGATAAACGAGGTGGCGAGACACTTCCGTCCTCTCTACAAAGGCGTTTTGGTCATCAACCGTAATTTCGCTGCGGAGAGCGGCCGGCGGGTGATCGAAGAAGGCTCGGCCGACGCCGTGGCTTTCGGCAAACCCTTCATCTCCAATCCCGATCTGGTGGAGCGGATCCGCCGCGGCGCGTCGTGGGCCCCCTGGAACGAGACACTCTTCTACGGCGGAGGCGCGGAAGGCTATACCGATTATCCAACGCTGAATTCCTGGGAGTAAGTCTAGAGGGGTTCTTCGGACCGGTTGCGCTTCCTCGATTTGAAGGGGGCGACGATCTGGATCCGACAGCCCTTGCCCGGCGAGGTATCGATTGTCATCTCGCCGCCGAAGTAGCGCAGGCGCTCGCGGATGTTGAAAAGGCCGAAGCCACCGTCTTCAGCCTCGACCTTTTGCCGGGACGAAGCGGGATCAAAACCCTTCCCCTCGTCGGCAACGGTTAGTACGATCTTCCCGCCCCTAGTCCCGCAATGGACTGCTGCCCGCTGGGTCCCGGCATGTTTGATGATGTTGTGGAGAAGCTCTCTTACGCTCTGGAAGAGCAGCAGTTGGATGTCGTCACCGATTCGGCGCTTGATGTCGTCGTGGCGGCACGATACCTTGAGACCGTATTTTTCCCGCATCTGCTCGGCCAGCCAGTCCAGGGCGGGCAGCAGTCCCAATTCGTAGAGCACCGCCGGGCTGATCTCCCTCATGATGAGCCGCGTATGCTGGATAGCCTCGTGGACCAGCTTGCCGATTTCCTGAAGTGATGAGGCCGTCGTCTTGTCGGCCGTCTGCTGCAGCGACTGCAGCCTCATCTTGGCGATAGCCAACTGCTGGCAGATATTGTCGTGGAGGTCTACGGCGATGCGTTTGCGTTCCCGGGCCTCCGTCATGAGCAGCTCCGAGGTGAGGGAGCGTTGTTTCTCCATCAGTTCACGGAGCGCCTTCGTCCTCTCCAGGACCTTGCTCTCGAGTTCGGCCCGCGACTGGCGGAGGTCTTCTTCCATCTGCCGGCGCTCGGTGATATCCATGTTCATGGCCGTAACCTGGAGGGGCTGTCCCTTCGTGTCGAATGTCATCTGTCCCCAGGAGGCGACCCAGCGGATTTGCCCGTCCGGCCTGATGATTCTGAACTCCAAGGGAAGGGCTTTTTTCTCGGTGAGTTCCCGGGCGCTGTTTTCCCTTACCCGCGGCAGATCTTCCGGGTGGATGAACTGCTCCCATTTATCGAGGCTCCCCTCGAGTCCGCCCGGCGGGAGACCGTAGACATTTTCGAACTCCTCGGTAAATTCCACGCGCCTGCCTTTTATCTGCCAGTCGCACGAGCCGATCTTACCCGCCTTCTGGGCCAGCTTCAACCTCTCCTGGCTGATGCGCAACTTCTCTTCGATCTGCTTGCGCTCGGTGACG
>JAQULV010000273.1 GCA_028718405.1 Smithellaceae bacterium | reverse complement strand
TCGGAAGATGAAGGCGGAATTCGGAAAGGACGAAAAGAGAAAACTGGTGCAAAGCCTCATGAGAAAAGGCTTCCCCGCGGGGTTGATATTCGAGGTGCTGGATCGGGTGAGAAAGGGAGATGTGCACGGCGATGACGGGTGCTGAGATCAGAGAGAGCTTTCTGAAATTCTTCGCAGGGAAGGGGCACACGCGGGTGCCCAGCTCGTCTTTGGTTCCGAAGGACGACCCCACGCTTCTTTTCACCAACGCCGGCATGGTCCAGTTCAAGAACTGTTTTCTGGGACTGGAGGACCGCGGCTACGCCCGTGCGGCCAGTTCCCAGAAGTGCGTACGGGCCGGCGGCAAGCACAACGACCTGGAGAACGTGGGCGTCACGGCGCGCCATCACACCTTCTTCGAGATGCTGGGGAATTTCTCCTTCGGCGACTACTTTAAGGAAGAGGCGATCAGCTGGGCCTGGGAGTATCTCACGGAGTGGGTGAAGCTCGAACAGAACAAGATGTGGATCACGATCTTCGAGAACGACGACGAGGCCTTCAAGATATGGAACGAGAAGGTGGGGATCTCCCCCGAACGAATCGTCCGCATGGGCGAGAAGAGCAACTTCTGGATGATGGGCGACACCGGCCCCTGCGGTCCCTGCTCGGAGATCCTCTACGACCAGGGTCCCGAGGTCGGTTGCGGGAGACCGGACTGCAACGTGCTGTGCGACTGCGACCGCCACCTGGAGATATGGAACCTCGTCTTTACGCAGTTCGACCGCGATGAAAAAGGAACGCTGACGCCGCTGCCCAAACCCAACATCGACACGGGCATGGGTTTGGAGCGTCTGACCGCCGTGGTCCAGGGCGTGAAGAGCAATTACGACACGGATCTCTTTTCCGAAATCATCGCCTTCATCTGCAAGCTTTGCGGCAAGACCTACGGTCAGCGTGACGAAGACGACATCTCGGTGCGCGTCATCGCCGACCACAGCCGGGCACTGACGTTTCTCATCGGCGACGGCATCCTTCCCAGCAACGAAGGCCGCGGCTACGTCCTGAGAAGAATATTGCGCCGCGCCGCCCGCCACGGGAAACTCCTGGGTCTCACCAAACCTTTTCTCCACGAGGTTTCCGAAATCGTCATCGCGGTCATGAAGGATGTCTATCCTGATCTGACCGAGAAGGCCAACTACATCGGAAAGGTGATCTTCAATGAGGAGCAGCGCTTCATCGAGACGCTGGACGGGGGGCTCCGCATCCTCCAGGAGGAGGTGGAGTCGCTGAAGGCAAAGGGCGGCACCGTCATTCCCGGTGAGGTCGTCTTTAAACTTTACGACACCTACGGGTTCCCCACGGATCTCACGGCGGACATCGTCCGCAAAGAGGGTTTCGTGATCGACCAGGAAGGGTTCGATCAGGCCATGGAGCGCCAGCGCAAAAAGGCCCGCGAATCCTGGAAGGGAAGCGGCGAGGAGGCGGTGGCCGAGATCTACCACCAGCTTTCCGTCGAAGGCACGACGTCGGAATTTACGGGATACGAAGGGATCACGGAGTCGGAGTCCGTCGTCACCGCCCTGCTTCAGGACGGGACCCCCGTGTCGATCCTCGCTGAGGGCGTCCAGGGGGAAATCATCTGTGCGCAGACGCCCTTCTACGGCGAAACCGGCGGCCAGGTGGGAGACAGGGGCGTCATCGAAGGCGAGGGTTTCCGTTTTGTCGTCTCCGATACGCTGCGGCCGCTGGATAATCTCATCACCCACGTAGGCGTTGTGGAGAAGGGCAAGGTCACGCTGGGCGCCAAGGCGAAGCTTTCCGTCGATCAGGAAAGCCGACGCGCCACCGAGGCGAACCACTCGGGAACGCATCTGCTCCAGGCGGCCCTGAAGTCGGTGCTGGGAGATCACGTCAAGCAGTCCGGATCGCTCGTCGACCCCGATCACCTGCGCTTCGACTTCACGCACTTCTCGCGGATCAGCGAGGAGGAGTTGGAGCAGATCGAAAACCTTGCCAACGGTTACATCAGGAACAACAGTCCCGTGAACACGGAAGTCCTTCCCATTGATCAGGCCGTGAAAACCGGCGCTACCGCCGTCTTCGACGAGCGCTACGGCGATACCGTCCGCGTCGTGTCCATGGGCGACGTTTCCAAGGAGCTTTGCGGCGGCACGCATGTGAAGAGAACGGGAGACATCGGTCTCATCAAGATCACCCACGAATCGGCCGTCGCCGCCGGGGTGCGGCGCATCGAGGCGGTAACGGGCCCCGAAGCGATCAGCTACTTCCGCCGGGTCGATCAGGAGCTGAAAAAAGCGGCCGGTCTTTTGAAGACAGGAGCCTTCGAACTGGTCGAGCGCACCGAGAGGCTGCTGAAGCGCGAACGCGACCTGGAGCGGGAGATCGAGAACCTCAAAGGCAAACTCGCCGCCAGGGATTCGGGAAACCTCCTCGACAACGCGAAGGAGATCAAGGGCGTGAAGGTCCTGGCCGCGCAGGTGGACGTGGCCGACGCCAAGACACTGCGCGATTTCGGCGACAAGCTCCGCGACCGGATGGGATCGGGGATCGTCCTGCTGGGCGGAAAGAGCGCCGACGGCAAGGCGATGCTTCTGTGTCTCGTGACAAAGGATTTGACGGATCGTTATCATGCCGGTAGTATCGTCAAGGCCATCTCACCTCTTCTCGGGGGAAGCGGCGGGGGACGGCCCGATATGGCCCAGGCCGGAGGGCCGAACCCGGAGAACCTGGGAGCGGCGCTGGCAAAGCTGGAGGAGTTGATCTAGAGGGCAATCGTTACGAGAGGGGCGAAAACTTAGGGCGCGACAACTGCGTCGCGTCTCACTGCCTCAGGAGGTGACGATGTTTGAGATCCTTTCCGAAACGCAACTCGCGATTCCGTTGCTGCAGGTGGTCCTGCTGCTCACCCTGACCACCCTGGCCCTGCTGTTCGGGCAGATAAAGTTCGCCCTGCTCGTCAATTACTGTTTCACTCTCTACTGGGGATACCTGTCCAATACTGCGCTCTACAGCGATACGGGGGCCTTCGTCCTGGACAGCTTTTCTATTTCCTATTTCGGTTTCGGGTTCCTGATTCTAATCCTGGCGACGGTCGGTTTTCTAACCTATCAATAAGGGGTGGCTCCCTGCAAAGCCGGGGCATAGAGGAGAGAGCATGAATAACGTGAGAAAGTGGCTGTTCTCGGACATAGCGGTCGGGGCGGTGCTGACGGTACTGATCCTGGCGGCTTTTCTCTGGCAGTGGCGTCCTCTGGAAGACATGGAGTACCGCATCTACGATCTGGGGCTGTCGCTCAGGCAGGAGAGCGTGAAATCTCCCCCGGTGGCGATTGTCGCCATCGACGACGAGAGCATCGCCAATATCGGCCGCTGGCCCTGGCCGCGCGGGCATATCGCCCAGATGATCGGCTACCTGTCCGGCTGCGGGGCAAAGGTCATCGGCGTGGACATCCTCTATTCGGAAGCCGAC
>JAQULV010000272.1 GCA_028718405.1 Smithellaceae bacterium | reverse complement strand
AGCGTCGTGATCCCGAAAGCACTGCGACCCTTCATGAAAGGAGTTGACAGAATCCCCGCCGTAGGATAGTTAGCCGCGACGTACCGGAGGGATGGCCGAGTGGTCTATGGCGGCGGTCTTGAAAACCGCTGGACGAAAGTCTCGCGGGTTCGAATCCTGCTCCCTCCGCCAAATAGAAGCGCAAGCGCCGCACATACGGAAGAGAAGCGGCGGACGTAGCATGGCAAGGAGAGATGGCTGAGTGGCCGAAAGCGATCGCCTGCTAAGCGATTGTACGCCCCTTAAAGGTGTACCGCGGGTTCGAATCCCGCTCTCTCCGCCACTTCACATACTGCGCGCCCATAGCCCAGCTGGATAGAGCACCAGACTACGAATCTGGGGGTCGAAGGTTCGAATCCTTCTGGGCGCGCCAATTCAAACGAGGGGTTAAGCTTTGCGGCTTGACCCCTTGTTCGTTCAGGTCGGCTGTAGATTTGCCTGAATCTTCTCCGCAGCGGAGATGGAAAATTGCAGGTTATGTGCGCAAGTCACTTTTGTTTTATCGGAAAAGGATATATAAGTGACCTCCATATAATCCGTATGTGATTATCTAGTATTGCCGTTAGATGAAATCTGTATTACCCCTCGCGTCCCGTAAACACTCTGTCCTCAAAAGATGCCTCCTTTTGTCGACCGGGTCGGGTTTCATGGTAGCACATCGGGAGTCTTCACTGAGCGGTGTCCGGAAGGCGCAGTCTTCATGTTTTCGCACCGGATGTACGACATATAAGAGAACAAGCGACTGAGTAAACGTTGAAGAAGAGATTGTGTGATGATGAACCGACAGGACATCCTGCCCTTGGTTGAGTTATCCCTTTTGATCGACCGATGTGCAGAGTACGTCTACGATCGCATGGCTCATGTAGGTCAAGGGGAATGGGTCGCCTTCTGGAGTCAGATGGCAACCGACGAGCGGGACCAGATCGGTCACTGGCGCCGGAGCAGGGCTTACGCGGAAGGGCGACAGATGGAACCCATCGTTTTCCACAATCTCCGCAATACTCTGGAGTGGACCTTACAAATGACGGAGACGCTCTTCGATCGTTGGCAGATAACCAGCAGTGCGACGGACGCCTTCGTGCTCGCCTATTGTCTCGAGGCCCACGCCTTGGATCCCGAATTCCAGGAATTTCTCAACTGCCTGGATGCGCCCGCGCACGATAGCCATGTCCAGCACCGAAGGGCTCATGCGCAAAGGCTTGACCAGATGATCGTGTCCTTCGACAAATCACACCAGGAATTGCAGCTCTGCGCCGGGGCACTGCGGCACCTGTGGAGGAGCAGCCGGATTCTCGTGGAGTTGGCGACGATCGATGCGGTGACGGGTCTCTTGAACCGGCGGGGTTTCTCCAATCTGGTGGGACAATGGTTGCGCTTTGCCTGTGAAGCCGGAGAAGGCCTTGGGCTCATGATGGTCGATATCGACGATTTTCGTCTCTTCAACGAAACCCGCGGCCGCCTCCGAGGTGATGAAATCCTGGGCGATCTGGCGCAAGTGCTCAAGAAAAAGTGCCGGTCCGCCGAGGTCACGGGAAGATTCGGCGGCGATGAATTCGCGATCTTCTTCAGGAGGACAAACGAGAATGACATCCTGGCCAACGCCCGGGTGCTTCAAGACGCGATCCAAAAGGAGACATCGTTCACCGTGAGTATCGGCGCTGTTCATGGCCTCCTCGGACTTGCAACGGAGCCGGCCCTGAACATACTGATCCATAACGCCAGCCAGCAACTGGAGCAGGCGAAGGGAAGCGGCCAGAACGGCCTCGCCTTCGACGCGGAGGGACTGCGCCCCTAGAGTTAACTCCAAGGTCGGCTTTGCCCTACCTACTTATTTTTAATCGATCGCTGCCGCCCGATCTTTCCTAACCTTCTCACCAGCAAATCCCCAGAAGTTGATCGAGGCAAGAGATGGTTGCGCAAGCAATGATCTCGTGGCCTTTTTCGCTTGGGTAGCGGACATCTTTCTGGAGGAAGAGATGTTCCGGCAGCGCCCGTTCGAGAATCCAGCCCGCCCAGTAGGTGTGAACGGAAACCATGGGACAGCTAAGATCCCCGGCCACTTCCCGAATGGCGCGGTAGTAGATGGCGAGGGCATCCATCTCGTATTCGTTTGAAAAGGGATGGGAGGTGAGAAGGACGATCTGGGCGGTGAAAAGCCGGCGGGCCTTCCTTATGATTTGAACCAGGTTTTCCTTGAATTCGGAGCGGTAGACCGGGAAGTAGGCGTCGTCGACGCCGAAATGAAGCAACAAAATGTCGGGCCGGACGATGGCGATATCCGAGTCGAAGGAGGCGACGGCATCGAAGGTGTTGTCACCGGCGGCGGAGCGGTTGAGAACCTCTATCCCCTGGGGGCGGTAGTATGAGGAGAGGATATCGACGTAGCTCCTTTTGACACCGGCCCCGGCCGCGATACTCCCGCCGCGCACGAGGATCTTCATGCCCGTCTCCCCGCGGGGCCGGGAAGCAGGTCTTCCGCTACCCGCCGAGTCAGGAGATCAACCCCGCTTCTTTCCCGTTGGCTTCCGAATTCCCGCACGGCGCCCTCATCGACCGGCCCGTCGTCCCGGCTCGGCAGGGTTCTCATACTGTTCGTAACCGCGCGTTGTATAGAGCGCCGCCTTGTCGAAGAAGATAACGATGCGACTTTCCAACTCGACTACCATGTAGATGTCGAGTGTCTTGTGCCACACAGAGCGCGAGAGGGCGAAGTCCCAGATGTGTTTGCGCACGAGGCTGATTGCCCCCAGGACTTCACTGAGTTTGAAACCGTCGGCGCATTTCTCGCGCCCCTCTTCCATGTAGAAATCCCGGAACTCCTTTTCGCTGTAGAAACCGCGGAGCCACTTGCCGAACTGCGAGAGGATGACATGGACCCGCTCAAAGAGTACCTCCGGTGCGGCCTGGCGGTAGCCGACGGTGGAGCGGTTGGTTTGAACATCCCTGATCCAGTTCCAGGCGATCTGTTCTGCATCTTTTTCTATCACGTCCACCAAGCGGTCCGAGAGCAGGTTCATGCCCTTCCGGTAGGCTTGGTCCTTACTCACGGCCAGGGTGAAGGAATCGAAGATGGCCCATGACTCGGCCTTGCCGCGCACGTAGGCGCCGATAGCCTTGCCGTTGGCGGCAAAAGCCAGTTTCGGCAGCGCCTCGGCCGGGAAGTATCTGACGTCGGTGGTGTCGCTGCCGGCCCTGATCTGTCCGTCTGTCTGCTCCACTTCGAAGGCGATGAAGAGAAGATCACCGTAGAGATAGTTGCGGTTTGAATCGACATCGACCAGGCTCGCGACCCTTCCCTTGATTCCCGCCTCTTCCTCCAACTCCCGCAAGGCCGCCTCTTCGATGCTCTCGCCGGATTCGGCAAAACCGGTGGGCAGACACCATTTTCCTTTATAAGGTTTCCGGCCCCGCTTGACCAAGAGAATTCGGCGATCCGCGGCTACAAT
>JAQULV010000271.1 GCA_028718405.1 Smithellaceae bacterium | reverse complement strand
AGGAGAACCGTCGGCTGATATATAGTTCGAATTTCTAGTTTCATACCGTAGAATCTTTACAAACTATGGCCACTATATTGCTCTTCAATCCCCCCGCTCCCGGCAGCCGGGGTTTCACCAGGGAAGGTCGTTGCACCCAGGAGTCGGGAATATGGGGTACTCAATGGCCACCCGTTTCCTTGTCCACCACCGCCGCTTTCTTGAAGCGAGATGGGCATCTTGTCAGAATCATAGATTTCCCTGCCGTCGGGAAAGGCACGGATTCGCTTGCCGTGATTGTCAGGACGGAAACCCCGGATTTTGCTTTTTGGAATACCGGCACGCCGACAATTGCGAACGATCTGCATATAGCTCTTCTGATTAGACACAACTGTCCCAAGACCGTAACCGGTGTCATCGGCACGCATGTGTCCGTCTTGCCGGAGGAGGCTTTACGGGAGCCTGCACTGGACATAGTGATCAGGCACGAACCAGAGCGAATCCTCTTGAATGTCTGCCGTGCCGACGAACGTGCGTGGACGGAAATCAAAGGCATTTCGTACCGTGACGGCAAGAGAGGCACTATCGTTCACAATCCCGACGAGACGCTCATTGCCCCCGAGGATATACTGGCCCCGAACTGGGAGACACTGGACATCTCCGCGTATCGTCTTCCTCTGAAAGGGCGGCGGTTTCTTATCGTAGCTCCCGTCCGCGGTTGCCCTTATCGCTGTAATTTCTGCACAGCGCCGATCTATTATGGCGGAAGGCTCAGGAAGCGTCCTGTAAGCCATGTCATTGCCGAGATGGAGGATAACTTGATTCGCTTCGGAATCAAGGATATCTTTATGTGGGCCGACACATTTACTGCGGATCGAGCATATCTCAGGGAATTTTGTCTCGCCCTGATCGACTCTGGTCTTCCCATCTCTTGGACCTGCAACAGTCGCGTTGACACCATAGATATCGAGTCGTTGCGAATGATGAAGGAGGCCGGTCTCTGGATGATCAGTTTCGGTCTGGAATCGGGAAACGATGAAATCCTTCGGAATAGCGGCAAGCATATTAGTGTAGATCAATCGAAAGAAGCAGTTCGAATGGCCCAAAAAACCGGTCTAAAGGTCGCCGGCCATTTCATGTTTGGTTTACCCGGGGAGACCATGGAAACGATGGAGCAGACATTGAAGTTTGCCCTTTTTCTTCCTCTCGACATCGCGCAATTCTATGCCGCGACACCTTTTCCGGGAACGGACCTCTACGAGCTGGCTAAGAACAACGGTTGGCTGCAAAGGAGAAATGGAACGTCTTTTTCGCAGTCTACGGCAGTTATGGATTTACCGGGCTTGCCGGCGTGGAAGGTAGATCATTTCAGAAAGAAAGCCTATCGTGCTTTCTATGGAAGACCGAGCGCCATTTTGCGGTTGGCAGCAATGGTGGAGCCTAGCGTAGCAAGAAACGTGTTCCGTCTAATGAAGAGGTAAGGACATCCGATCTTGAAATCCGAATACATACTGGGAATCTGGGATGGTCACGACGCGGGCGCCGCGCTGATAAGAGGCGATGAAATAATCTTCGCCATCAACGAGGAGCGGCTTAGTCGTCGTAAATTGGAAGTAGGAATGCCTCGGCTTTCTATCGACGCCTGTATGCAATACGCCGGACTGAAGCCCGAAGATATTAAAACCGTCGCCGCATCGACGACGGATCCCGCCAAGACATTGACCAGAGTCTTTCCGTCGCTGAAAGAGCAGTACTACCTTATCAGAAGGCGAAAAAAAGCCCCTGACCGGCTCGATTTCTTTAAAAAGATATTCAAGTATCGTTTCACGGAGCTTCCGCCGAACTTTGCTTCTCGTGCCGTAAGCCGCCGTTGGCTTCGCACTCAACTGGGTTCCTTTGGTTTTCGAGACTATGAGCTCAGAATGACTGATCACCATCGATCACATGCCACCGCGGCAGCATTCTGCAGCGGCTTCAATGAAAGCCTAGTCATGACTCTCGATGGAGTCGGAGATGGCCTGTCCGGGTCCCTATGGACGTTGAAAAATGGCAGCATGGAATTGGTCAAATCTTTGCCAGCAACAACGTCTTTGGGGGTTTTTTTTGAACATGTAACAAATCTTATGAACATGAGGGAACTGGAAGACGAGGGAAAGGTGATGGCCTTGGCCAACTATGCCTATCCTATCGCCGACGAGGAAAACCCGCTCCTTGAACTGATGGGGACGAAAGATCTTCAACTCAGTTCGAATTTACGGTCAACGGAACTTTTCCGAGAGTTAAAGAAGATCCTTTGGCGATACCCGTCTGAACAGTTTGCATACATGGCACAGAGGGCGCTGGAACGAAACGTCCTCGCTTTAACATCCAAGGCCCTGCGGGCAACGAGGATGAGAAAGATTGCTGTGGCCGGCGGCGTCTTTTCCAATATCAAGACGAACATGAAAATTGCGCACCTGCCTGAGGTAGATGGTGTTTACGTTTTTCCTCATATGGGGGATGGGGGTCTGGCGCTGGGTGCGGCGATGGCGGTAAATTACGACGTGACCGGCCAATATCAGTATCGTCTTAAGGATCTCTATTTGGGCCCTGCTTATGGCCTAGCTGACATTATGGCTGCCCTCGAGAAGACTGGCACTCATGAGGCAGGGACGGCAGGTGACGATCAGGGTGCAGCAGATGATCTGATATGGCAACGGATTGAAAACCCCGCAGAGGCCGCCGCAGACCTGATCATGGCAGGAGAGATCATCCTGTGGTACCGAGGGCGTATGGAGATAGGGCCGCGCGCCTTGGGGAATCGCAGCATCCTAGCTAGGCCGGACGATCCGCGAATGAAGGATAGACTTAATCTTCTGCTGAAAAAAAGAGTCTGGTATCAACCCTTCTGCCCCAGTATGCTTACCGAGGATGCCCCGTCTTTGTTGCAGATAGGAAAGGGGCGTCCGGAAGATAATCCGTTCATGACGACGGCATTTCCGGTTCGCGTCGAGAAGCGAGGGATCATGGGAGCAGTGATAAACGTTGATGGTACATGTCGGCCTCAGTTTGTGGGGGACGAGAATCCGGCTTTTCGCGAGCTCCTTTCGGCCGTTAAAAGTCGGTTGGGATACGGCGTTCTTCTGAATACGAGCTTCAATATCCATGGGGAACCCGTTGTTTGCACACCGGACGAAGCCATTGCCATGCTGAAGGCGACAGGCATACGCTATCTCTTTATGGAGGATGTCTTAGTTGAAAACCTGGATGCAAAGAATCTATAAAAGTCCCTTTGGGGGGGTGATCCTTGCCGTCCTTTATCTGGCCATCGGTGCCACCGGAGTTCTTGCAATAGCCAGTCTCAGCAAGACCGAGATCGAGAATATCCTCATCAGATATATTCCTTGGAACCTACGCATAAACTTCCTGTTGCTGATAGTTGCCCTGTACTTCTGCCGGCGCGACATGGCAAGGATGATCAAATCCTTATTTTTGCGTGCGACGGAAAGTGCCGAAGTTGAAGGAAATG
>JAQULV010000270.1 GCA_028718405.1 Smithellaceae bacterium | reverse complement strand
ATACGGTCTTCCACCTGGCGGCGATTTATTCGATCTGGATGCTCGACTGGAGCAGGATCTACGAGGTCAACATGCAGGGCACCCAGAACATGCTCTGGGCCTGCCAAAAAGCTAACGTGGAGCGCGTCGTCTACACGAGCTCGATTGCCTCCATCGGTATCGCGCCGGGCAAGACGCTCAGTGACGAGAAGACTCCTTTCAACCAATATACCCTGGGAAACCATTATGTCCTCACGAAATACCTCTCGCAGCAGATCGCGAGGAATTTCGCTGCCGGCGGCCTGGATGTCGTAATCGTCAATCCCTGTTTTCCCTTCGGGACCAACGACATCGTCCCCACGCCGACGGGCCAGCTCATCGTCGACATCTTAAAGAGCAAGAACATGTTCGCCTTCCCGGGCGGAATAAATCTTGTGGATGTCCGCGACGTGGCGAAGGGCCACGTCCTCGCCGCGAAGAAAGGAAGAACGGGCGAGCTCTACATCCTGGGGAACGTGAACGTGACGATGAAGGAGTTCATGAAGATGGTCTACAAGGCGGCCGGCTTCAAGATCAGGCCGATCCTCACCTTCCCTGTACCCATGCTGAAGATCGCTGCGGGAGGCTTCAAGTGGTATGCCGATAATATCGGCCACAAGACACCGCTCACGACGCCGCCCGAGGTGGCCTACGCTTCCCAATACCTGTTCTTCGACAACTCCAAGGCGAGAAACGAGCTCGGGCTGACCCTGACGCCGCTTGATGAATCGCTCGCCGACTCCGTGCGCTGGTTCCGCACCAACGGCTACGCATAGGAAGGGGGCCGTCTGCGGCCCGAAGACAAATCCAAGGAGGAACAATTAATGGCAAGAAAGTGTTTCAGTCTGCTTCTGGCCGATATGGCCAGATACAACCCTTCGGGAAAGGCCATTACCTATGGGGACAAGAAGGTCACGTGGCGCGAGTTCAACAACCGCGTCAACCGTCTCTCCCAGGCGCTCATGGGGCTTGGGGTCAAAAAGGGCGACCACGCGATCATCCTCTTCCACGACTGTCCCGAGTTCATCGAGGCCAACTACGCGCTGCAGAAGATAGGCGCCGTACCGATTCCCATGAACTTCCGCTTCGTCGCGAGAGAGATCGAATACCAGACCACGCAGTCCGACTCCACCGTCTTCATCTTCGAAGACCTCTTCGCGGAGCAGGTACTGAAGGCCCTGTCTGGATGCCCGAAGGTGAAACGGGTCATCTGCGCGAGAAGAAGCTGGGATGCCCTTCCCGAGGGGATGTACGATTACGAGACGCTCGTCGAGAAGAACCCGCCCGTGGAACCGCCGCCCGTTACCGGTGAAGACGACATCTGCACGATCTCCTATACGGGAGGGACGACCGGCATGCCGAAAGGCGTCGTCCTCACGTACAAGAATTTCTGGAACCTGGCGGGCGCCATGTTCGGCGATCTTTTGGGGCGCGTGGCGGGCGATCCCAAGGCAAACTTCGGCCGGATCATCGGCGCTTTAACGCCCGTACCGGGGATGGAGAAGATCGTCAACACCCTGGTCGCTCCGCCTAAGGTCCGCTCCTATCTCTCACGGTCGATCCCCAAGCTCTTGCCGAAAACCTTCGGGACCCCCATGGGACCGATCCTCAACCGGATCACCGGCGGATTCTCCATGTTTCTCAACATGCCCCTGTTCCACATGGCCAACTACCAGGTCCTCATCATCGGCCCCATGTCGGGGCTGTCGCGTTATATACTTCGTCCCGGGATCAGTTTCGATCCCCAGGAGGCGCTGGAGATCATCGAAAAGGAACGGCCCATGCTCGCCATGTTCGTTCCCACCCAGTGGAAGAAGCTCCTCGATTACCCGGAGCTTCACAAATACAACAAGAAATCGGTGCTCGTCGCCATGACAGGCGCCGGCGTCAATCCCGCCCAGCAGAAGAAGCGCATCCTCAAGGAATTCCCCAACGCCCTGGTCGCCGACGTCTTCGGCCAGACCGAGATGACCCCCGATACGAGCATCCGTCTGGACGCTTCGGAGGAGACCCTCAAGGACCACTGCGTCGGCAAACCCCTGGCGGGCGTTGAGGTGCGCATCGTAAGCGAAAAGGGGGAAGACGTCCCCAAAGGGGAAGTGGGAGAGATCCTCTACAAGAGCGGCACGATCATGAAGGAGTATTACGGCGACAAGGAGAGGACCGAGGAGGTGATCCAGGGCGGCTGGTTCCACTCGGGCGATTTGGGATACCTCGATAAGGACGGCGAGATCATCGTCGTGGACCGGATGAAGGAGACGATCTCCACCGGCGGCGAGAAGGTCTACCCTCACGAGGTCGAGGAGATTCTGGAATCCCATCCCAAGGTGGAGCACGCCTGCGTCATCGGCGTCCCCGATGAGACATGGGGGAGCACGGTCCGGGCGATCCTCGTCCTTTATGAAGGGACGCAGGCGACACAAGAAGAGATCATCGAGTGGTGCCGCGACAAGATGACGGGCTTCAAGCGGCCCAAGACGGTGGTCTTCGCCGAGGCACTGCCGCTCAGCCCCGTGGGCAAGGTGATGCGGGCGCAGGTAAAGGAGAAGTACGGCCGGCCGTGAGGCAAGATGGCCGGAGAGCACCAAATAAGGAGGGAACGTAATATGGCAGACAAGAACAAAAGCTTTTTGAATCTGATGAAGGCCCTTCCCAAACTCGCTACCATGGAACAGACGCAGGGACTTCTCAAAAGTATCGTTACCCAGTGGGGGGGAAAGAACACCGTCAAGATCCTTTCACGCACCGCCAGCAAGGTGGGCATCGGGGCGACCTTCAAAGGGGTCCTGAACTTTCGTCTCGAGAAGTTCATGCCGATCATGCTCGTCACCAAATGGGAGGGCCTGGGCGACCGCGAGGCAATCATCTCGGGCGATAAAAGGTTCACGTTCCGACAGATGAAGGACCGGGTCTTCCGGCTCTCCAACGCCCTCCAGGGGTTGGGCCTGAAGCCGAAGGACAAGTTCGCCGAGCTGCTTCACAACGGCAATGAATTCTTCGAGTCCTTTTACGCCGGCTGCTTGATCGGCTGCCCCATGCCCTTTCTCAACTGGCACCTGCACGGAGTAGAACTCGCCGAGGCCATCAACCGCGGGAGACCGAAGCTGCTCATCTTCGACGAGGAATTTACCGACGAGGTCTTGGCCATGAAGGACAAGCTAACAACTATCCAGCATTACGTCGTCGTCGGCAATAAGGCACCGGCGGGCATGCTGCTCTATGAGGACTTGATCGCCAAGGCGCCCAATCACGAACCGGACATTCACTTTATCGTCGCTTTGAACCCCTATACGGGCGGAACGACGGGAACACCCAAGAACGTCAACTTCTTCGATTCGATCGGCTATGCCTTCAGCGATCTTTCCGAGGCGCCCCAGCAGGAATCCTTAGCCGAATATCTGCGCTACCTGTGCCTCCAGTTCAGCATGATGTATTATTTCGGCGGTACGACAATCAAGGACCCGATCAGC